>JAFASN010000046.1 GCA_019244415.1 Verrucomicrobiota bacterium
TCAACCACATAGCGCACGAGCAACGTCGCATCCGACTCATAGCTGGCCGGGTATAAGAAGTAGATCGCGGCGGCGATTGCCAGCCCGATGAGGGTGAGCAACAGAATCGTCTTCTTCCATTTGAAAAGGATGAAGACGACGTTGTTAAAATTGAACGGAGAAGGCTCCGTGTCACTTCGATGGTCTGCCATAAGGTAGGACTAGTCCAGGTAGGGATAGAGCAAGGCGCCAGCCAACCTGTTCACCGGCGCCGGTAAGTTCCGGAAGACACGATTGTGCAAAGTGGAGGAAGGCTTATGCCCTTCCGTCCAAGTATCGGCTGAAACAGAATATTTACCATAACAAATTTCGTGCTCGCGCGTCCCCCAAGAGAGCTTGAACCGGCGCAAACCGTCATTCGCTCTGTCGGTACGCCCGAAATGCAAGCTCTCGACCCCCGACGCGCAAAGGCATTTAATGCCTTCAGCAATGGCGACGTTGTTACCGCGGAGTTGCTGCCAGCGCTCATCAGAGGCGCCAAACTTGTAAATAGCTTGTGAACCGAACTTGAAGAACATGGCGGCGGCAACTGGAGTTTCGCCGCTCGTGACAAGAACTACGAATCCGTTGCCAGGCTCGATGATGTACTTGTGGATGTTCCGGAAGAAGGCGAACGGCTGCGGAGGGACACCGTGTTTACGCCGGGTGCGAACGTGCAGACGATAAAATTGGCACGTCGCTTCCGCCGAAGTACAAATGCTAGCCACGAGCCTGTGCCGTTGCGCCTTGCGGAGCGCGCGGCCAACAGCGGGCGAGTAGTTGCTCTCAAGTATGCCAGCGCCGGCCGTGAGATCGAGAATGTGGCCGAAGTAACTTTCCGCCACGCCAGCGCCCTCGGGCAGGAGTGAAGCGTCGCGAAGCTCGAAGTATCGCCAGCAGCGTTCCCGTGCAAGTTGGCGAAGCTTGCTGATAATCAATGCGCTTCCAAAGCTCGTTAGACGTAATGGAGCACAGTAATCGGTGAACGGCAGGCATATCCCGCGCGCCGGAGTAAGCGAGGTGCGAACCTCCATCATCGGAATAAGTGCAATGGGCTGGTTATTTGCGACCAGCCTTAAGTACCGCGGCAGATGGCCGTAGGTTTCAACCAGGACTCGCGCCCAGGCGGACGTGTGAAAGATCGTCGCTTCCTGGTGAGCACTAATCCATTGGTCCCAGTTCGGTTCATGCAGAGGATCGGTGATCTCGGCGTGAATTAACGGCGTGATGCCTGGCTCAGCCGCGTTGTCCGGCAGTGCTGACAAGGCACGCAGCGGAGGCGCTGTCCGCATCCCCGCGAGACTACTTGTACTCAGGTTTTGTTTGACTGCGTTCAGACCATTACTCCCGTACTCACTGCCGCGTTCACCGTGTCGATAACATAATCGATCTGTTCGTTGCGCAGCTCCGGATACATCGGCAGAGAGATGAACTCTTCTGCGATCTGTTCAGCGACGGGGAAGTCACCCGACCCGTAACCCAGCTCCGCATACGCTTTCTGAAGATGGACGGGAACGGGGTAATGCACTCCGCAGCTGACGCCTTTACTTTCGAGTTGATGCATCACCTCGTCGCGTTGTTTTACGCGAATGGCATAGACATGGTAAACATGACGCGAGTAGTCTGCTTCAAAAGGCGCAATTACCTCCTCGGTGCGAGTAAATCCCTCACTGTAGCGGCGGGCATGCGCGCGCCGCAGTTCGTTACCAGCTTCAAGATGGCGTAGCTTGATCTCGAGGCATGCCGCCTGGATGGCATCCATCCGGCAATTCCATCCGACCATACTGTGATGGTACTTACGATCCTGGCCGTGATCGCGAAGTGTGCGCATGGTGTCGCGGAGTTGAGTGTTATTGGTAACTACCGCGCCAGCTTCTCCAAGCGCGCCAAGATTCTTCCCCGGATAAAAGCTAAAACAGCCTACCTGTCCCATCGAACCGGCGGGATGCTCTTTGTACTCAGCGCCATGCGCCTGCGCGGCATCTTCAATCACGATCAGCCGGTGTTCCTTGGCGAACTTCAGGATCGCATCCATGTCAGCCATCTGGCCGAAGAGGTGAACTGGCACGATCGCCTTGGTCCGTTTGGTGACCGCACCAGCCAGCTGCTCTGGATTCATCGTATAGGTGCGCTCGTCCACATCCACAAAGACGGGAGTAGCTCCCGCGTAGCTAATTGCTTCCGCTGTAGCCATGAAAGTACTCGGCACGGTAATTACCTCGTCACCGGGACCTACTCCGCAGGCGAGAAGCGCAAGCCACACTGCTTCAGTGCCGCTGCCCAATCCGACTGCATGCTCGCAGTTACAAAACTCTGCGAAAGCTTCTTCAAACTGTGAGACCGCCGGGCCACCGGCAAAAACGCCGGTATCGAGCACGCGACGAAAAGCGGCGTCGAATTCCTCCCGCAAAGGAGCGTGATGAGATTTAAGGTCTAAGAACGGAACTTTCATAGCTGTTTTGAGAATTCTTCGTGAGCACGCGTGCAGGATTCCCAGCTACAGTCGCGTTTGCGGGGACGTCTCTCACGACAACACTGCCGGCGCCGATGGTGGCGTTTTCACCGATAGTTATGCCCCCGAGGAGAGTAACGCCGGAGCCGATCGCCGCGCCGCGCTTGACCAAAGTACTCTGGCAACTCCAGTCAGCATCTGTTTTCAATGAGCCGTTCGCTGTCACAGCGCGGGGATAGCGATCGTTAATAAAGGTAACTCCATGGCCGACGAACACTCCGTCCTCGATCGTGACTCCTTCACAGATGAACGTATGACTCGAAATCTTGCAGCGCGCACCGATTCTAGCCCGCTTTTGAATTTCGACGAAGCAACCGATCTTCGTTTCATCCCCAATCTCGCAACCGTAGAGATTAACAAAGCCGAAGATACGAACATCGCGGCCTAGTTTTACATCGGGCGCGATGAGTTGATGAGCCTCGCGGCTCTCACTCATACGGCCAGTCGATCTGCTTCTACTTGTGCCCCGGCTTTGGCACGCCTCGATACCGGTTCTTCACGTTTGCGCAGAAAGTTCACGGGAGCGCCATTTGCCTTGAGCGAGGCAGAGGCGGCTTCAAGGATAGTTACTAATTCCAGCCCGGAACGTCCGCTGGTGAGCGGCTCCATTCCATTCTCGATGCAATCGACAAAGTGCTGGCACTCGACTTTCAGGGGTTCCTCCTGCTGGATGTGGGGGATGTAACTGTCGCCGTAATGATACGAGTAATGAAACTCGGCGAAGGTATCGTAATGCGGCGGACGATCTACTCGCACATCATAGATGCGAATCTTCTCGAGCGGCTGGAGATCATCGTAAACGATCATCCGCCGTGTGCCGACGATGGTCATCTCGCGTACTTTGCGCGGCTCGAGCCAGCTACTTTGAATAGTAGCGAACTTCTTGTTGCGGAAGCAAAGCGAGAGATTCGTCACGTCCTCAATGCCGGCGGTGACATGAGCGTTGCCCTGGCAATTCACCGTCAGTGGCAGCTCGTCGAGGATGTGCAGGATGATCGAGATGTCGTGCGGCGCGAGATCCCACACGACATTGATGTCTTTCTGGAATAACCCGAGGTTGAGGCGGCGCGAATTGATGTAACGGATATCGCCGATGTCGCCCGCCTTGATGATGTCCACGATTTTCCGCACAGAGGAAGAGTACAGAAACGTGTGCCCGCTCATGAGTACCACGCCTTTTTCTTCGGCAATGTTAATGAGCTCCTCGCATTCGGCGGACGATGCAGCGAGGGGCTTCTCGACCAGCGTGTGTTTCCCGGCACAGAGGGCGGCCTTGGCCAGCTTGTGGTGAAACGCCACCGGCGTGGCGATTGCCACGGCATCGATGTTCGAGTCGTTAATTAACTCCAGTGCGTCGGTGTGCGTCTCGATATCTGAGTACAGCGTACGCAGGTGACGCAGGCGTTTCTCATTCTTGTCGCAGATCGCCTTAAGACGGCAGGTAGTGAGCGTTTTGAAATTGCGGACAAGGTTGGGACCCCAGTAGCCGCAGCCAATGACTCCGACGTTGATTTGGGAAGACATGATTACGCGTTGTCGCTCACCGGCGGCGCCGTCCGCGCACTCAAATGCTGTGAGAGATCGACGAGTTGGGCGGCGATCGCGGGGAAGGTGCGTGCGATGATTTTTAGATCAAGCCGGAGGGAGAGGTGCTTCGAGTAGAAAACGTCCATCTCGATCATCTGGCGAAAGGTGGTGCGATTCTTGCCGTTTACCTGCCAGAAGCCGGTAAGGCCCGGTAACGCGTTGAGGCGATAACGATCCTCGTCGCTGTACAACTCGAACTCGCGCACGGTGCATGGGCGCGGGCCGACGATGCTCATCTCACCGCGCAGGACGTTGAACAATTGCGGCAGCTCATCGAGTCCAGTCGCCCGGAGAAATTTCCCGCCAAGAATCAGGCGGGGGTCGCCGGTGGCATCGAGCTTGATCATCGGTTTGTCCGAAGCCATCAGCTGCTCGAGGTACGCTTCGTGAGTGCTTGTATCGGCGTTCACCTTCATCGTGCGAAATTTCACGATCATGAAGCGGCGGCATTTGAAGCCGACGCGAGGCTGCCGGTAAAAGATCGGTCCGGGCGAGGTAATGGCGACCCAGGCTGATGCGATCAGCATCACAGGGAGCCACAGTGGCAAAGTGATGAGGATAAGCGCGATATCGAGGGCGCGCTTCCACGCGGGCAAAGCGGCTGCCAGAGCTTCCGGTGAACAACGCGGCGGCGGGGCGGAGTACCTCGTTTGATCGTGGCCGTCCGCGCCGTCCGGCTGCATCGCCCGGCGCAAGAGCTTCGTGAGCTCGCCATCTTTGCGGCTGCGTTGTGGCGCAGCTCCGCCGTTGCCCCGAGCGGACTCTGCTTCGGACTGCTGGCCTGTGATTCTGTCAACCATGCTTGCTCCCCTTTGCTCCCGGTTTGTGAATCGAGGCAAGCTGCCGCCAGTGGTTGACCGCCTCATCGGCTGGAACCCTTCTGCACTAACAACAATCCTGCCTGCACTAACAACACAAAGACGCCTTTCTTACGCGGACGCCCTATAATTTCCACGGTTACTAGAGCTACAACTTTGCTCCCGAATAGTCAATGCTATTCCATTGCTTCTACACTTTTTCTTTCCGCTAACGACGCCCGAATCGCCCCTTCATCTACTCCCTGCACTTTGGTTAAACTGCCGAAAGTACGCTTCGTTGCGCCCGGCGCGCACTTCTCGCGCGCGACTCCAATCCTCCTTTGGGATTGCTCAAGCAATTCGCGGGCCTGCCGACAAACCAGTCGCGCCCCACTCCTTTGCGCAGGACACGATCCCCAAATGGGTAGCCGCCGCGAAAGACGCGCCACCCAAGCGCCCAGTACGTGCTTGTGGCGCGCTCAAGAACCCAGAGTGGCGCGCACAAAATAGCGAACGCGCGAAAATATTTTCGCGCCTTGCCTTTGTTTCGTCCTCGCATCGCAAGTCCGGCCGCTATCATGGCAACGGCAGCGATGTAGGCCGCCATTGCGCGCCTGCCGCTAACGAGTTGGAAGCAAAGCGCCACCGGCAAAATGCTGCCGAAAATTGCCGTCTTTGCCCGCAGCGGAAAGTCCTCGTAAGCCTGGCGTGGCCGTTGTTCGAGCCATTTGCGAAACGGCGGAGCGTTCTTCCTCACGAACAGATCGTTGGCGTAATCGATGGTCAGCCCTTCCGCCGCGAAATGGCGAATCATCTCCTCGTTATCGAAAAGTACGTCACCGTCATAATACCCGGCCCGGCACGCGGCTTCCCGCCGAAATGCACAGGTGCCAGGGTAATCGGCGGTGCGCAGCACCGCGCGGTTGATCAGCATGCGGCCTGCTTCCATCGCTGCCCACCACGGCAGCGGCCGCAGGAAGTTCTGCGGGCGCACCACTTCATGCGCCTGAAGCCGGTCGCAAATCTCCTGAATCTGCGCCGGCTCATAGCGAATATCATCATCGGCGAGGATGATGTCTTCCGTACTCGCAAGGGCAATACCGGTGAGGATTCCGTTTACTTTGTCATTCAAAAAACCGAAATGACGTGCGACCGCCTCGTGCCGGCAAACGCCCGCCCAGCATCGTCCGTGAGAGCGGAAAACCGCCTGCGGCGATCCGTCGATCACGATGACATCGCAGCCCGCCTCGCGTAGTACGTGGAAATAATCCGCCAGCCCGCGCGTCTCAGCTTCATCGAACGCAGCACGGCGGATCGGCAACAGATAAGTACAACGGTCGCGTGCGATCGATTCCACACAAAAGTAACGCCGACGCGCTGCGCTCTGGCTGTGCGAAGGGGGTGAGTGACGGCTGCTTTGCGGCCAGTCGGTTATCGCCGTGCGTAACATGTTGATGGAACGACTCGAGCGGCGCTCGCCACAAACCGGCACGACGCGTTTTGCGTGGCAGGCGCGGCGGCGTTTTGCCGAATTTATCGCGCGAGACGACTACCCGTGCTTGGGCGCGCGCGCGGCGATCAACGCCCGTGCCTGTGACATTCACTGCTATGCACGCCTCGGCGGCGATGTCTCTGCGCTCGCGCGCGATCTCTCGAACTTCGTCAAATCGCCAGAACGACAGGTAATGCCATTCGCGACTTTCGCTGCGATCTTCCGCCAACCCACGAGGCTGGACGAGACTGCGTTTGAGCAGCGGCTCTGGAAGGTACTTCGGGAGTTGAACAGGCGTGATCGGACCGCGTGGGATGAATCGGTAGCGGCCAATCCAGACGACGCGAACTTCGCTTTTAGTTTCGCCGGCGTTGGCTTTTACATTGTGGGAATGCATCCGCAGAGCTCACGCCTTTCGCGGCGATTCGATTTTCCCGCGCTCGTCTTTAATGCACATGCGCAATTCCGCCGAATGCGCGCCGAAGGGAAATGGGAACGCATGCGCAGCAGCATTCGCAAACGCGATTTCGCGCTGCAAGGCGCGCACAACCCCATGCTGACCGATTTCGGCGAACGCTCCGAAGCGCGCCAATATTCCGGTCGCGCCGTCGCGAATGATTGGCGCGCTCCGTTCAAGCGCTGCCCTTTCAGCCACTAATGCTTCGGCTCGAACCGCAAACCGGTACCGCCTTTACTTTGCGGAAAAGCCAGCTGCTCACTGTCATCGACGTTGAAGGTGAACAAGTGGCGGATCTTGTCGCATTCGCCGCTGACGACCCGCGCGAAGCGATCTCGTCCGGCCGCTCCATCGATTACGCGAACACGATTTATCTCACTGCCGGAAACGTTCTCTACTCAAACCGCAGCCGACCAATGTTCACCATTACCCGCGACGATGTGGGACGGCACGATTTCCTGCTCACGCCATGCAGCCCCGACACGTTTCGGATCATTTACAAACGCGACGAGTACCACGCGAGCTGCTTCGAGAACCTCGCAACAAATCTCGCCCGCTTCGGTATCGCCCCCGATGCGATTCCCACCAGCTTTAACATTTTCATGAACGTAATCGTGAACGCCGATGGTTCGCTTGCGATCAAACCGCCGCGGTCGCACGCCGGCGACGCGATCGAGCTGCGGGCAGAGATGGACTTGATCGTCGGCCTCACTGCCTGTTCAGCGGAGCTAACGAATAACGGTACTTTCAAGCCGATCGGGTTTTCCGTTTCGGCTGGTTAATGCGAGCGCGCGGCGGCCTTGTAGCGCTCCAGTTCCTGGTGAAGCGAATTCGCCAGCTGCGCGTCGCCCCGCGTCCGGGCAAGTTCCTCGGCGTGATCGGCCGCGCTGATCGCATCCTGCGTTCTGCCCGCTGCTGCATACGCCGCCGCGAGTGTATGAAAAATCAGCGGGTGCGGCTCGGGCGCGCGACGTAAGGCATCTTCGGCGAGCTTGACGGCGCGAGCGGAATTTCGGATGGCCGGATCAGAGGTCGTGGCAAGCAGCATCGCGAAATTATTGAGGACAGAGACTGAACCGGGCGCGAGCTGAAGCGCCTTTTCGTACTCCGCCGCCACCAAAGCGTCTGACCCACGGCCGTGATACGCGTTGGCCAGGTTGTTGTGCGCCTCGGGATCATTCGGCGTGAGCGCGACAACACGTTCGTACTCACGCACAGCGTCTTCCGGGCGGCTCTGAGCGAGGTAAACACGGCCGAGATTAAAGTGAGCATCGGCATTTCGCTCGTCGGCGGCAACGGCGCGCTGGTACTCGCGTAACGCTTCATCCAATCTCCCCTCGCCCGCGAGAATATTCCCGAGCTCGACCGCGGCATCGCTCAATTGCGGATCGATCGCGATCGCTCTTTTGAAGTAGGTGATGGCGTCGTCTGCGCGGCCCAGCCGTGCGGCGGCGATTCCAGCGCGGCGCTGCGCATCAGCATCAGCCGGCTGTAAGCGCAACGCCTCTTTGTACTCAGCCAGCGCGGCGGCCCAGTCACCCTGCTGCGCGAAGGCATTCGCAAGGTTGACGTGAGCGTTGGCAAAATCGGGACGCGAACTGAGCGAGCGCCGGTATTCAGTCATCGCCTCAGTCCAGCGCCCGCGCCGGGCGTAATTGTTGCCGATGTTATTCAGCACGAATGCGCGAGCGAGGTGATACGGCACCGCGGTGTGCGACTCGAGTACAGCGAGCGCGGCGCGGAAATTGGCGAGCGCTCCGTCGAGATCACCGCGATCCTGAAGCGCGAGCCCGAGATTATTCAGGGCAACGTCGTTATCAGTCGTGACCGCGAGCGTATGACGCCACAAAGTTTCACTGTCGCGCCAAAACGCGATCTGGTGCCATGTGACCCAGCCGCAGAGGGCAATGAGCGCGGCGGCAACGGCGAACGCGAACCGCAGCGCGAGAGTACGCCGGAACAGCGCGACCGTTCCCCAGACGATAGCAAACAGCAGGCCGATTTGCGGCAGATAAGTGTAGCGATCCGCGTGCGCCTGCAATCCATTCGGCCAGACTCCGATCACCGGCACGAGCATGATCACGTACCAGAACCACCCGGCGAAAAAGCACGGGAGCCGTCTCCGGTGGATAATGGCAAGAACGCTTACTCCAGCGAGGATGATCGCAGCGGCAGCAACGATGAGCAGTGCATCGGCTCGAGCTGGGAACGGATAGAACGCGGCCAATTGTTCCGGCCAAACAAGCTGGTAAATGTAAATGCAATAGCTCAGGACCGCATTGCAGATCCGGTCGCGTAGCGGGATAAAATCCAGAAAATGACCGCCCGCCCGCTGCGCCCAAAGTGTTGCCGCGCATGAAAGTACCGCGAGCAGGAAAAGCGGAAGTTTTTCTAGTGCGAGTCTGACGAGTACGGCGCCGTGCCGTAGTGATTCGAAACGTCGCAGCGGCCAATAGTCGATCAGCAGCAAAATAAACGGGAGCGTCACGAGCATCGGCTTGGCCATTAGTCCCGCCGCAAAACAGGCGCACACGAGCAACATGCGCCAAGCCCGCGGGCCGCGGACGTAATGCACGTAGGCGAGCAGCGTTGCCATGAATAATGCCGCGCTAAGTACGTCTTTGCGCTCGGAAATCCATGCCACTGATTCGACGCGCAAAGGATGCAGTGCGAACAAGCCGGCGGTGATGGCGGCGCGCCAGGTTGAACGGGCCGCGGTACTTAGAAAAAGGAATAAACCGGCGGCGGCGAGCGCGTGAAGCAGCACGTTGATGGCATGCGGCCCGGCGGGATTCAGCCCGAAGAGCTGACAATCGAGCATGTGCGAGAGCGTGGTGAGCGGATGCCAGTTCCGCGCCTGCGGCTCGGTAAATGCGCGCTCGATTCCGGGCCACGTCAGCCCGTGTGTGACACGATCGTTTACGTAAACGTAAACGTCGTCATCATAATTTACGAAGCCGTTGCGAATCGCTCGCCGGAAGACTGCGAGGGTCAACAGGAAAAGTACGAGCGCGATAATCCAGCGGTGCCGAGGGCGTTCAGCCACGCCTGATCGAGCATGAGCCATGGCAGTAGATTAACGGATCGATCAGAAACGTCGCGCTGCCTTTGCGGAAAAAGAAGAAGCCGCGCGGCGACACTGCGTAGCCGCCGCGCGGCGCTGGGGCATGGCTACTCTACTGCGAAAACGTCACAGCGCGGCCTCCATGCAGGCGGCACTGTGGGAGCGGCTGCACAGCGGAGTGGGACCGCTGTGCAGCGCGATTGCGTTACTGGTTGCTGCGGCCGCCGCCCGTCTGGGCCGAATGTCCGCCGCCAGTCTGGGCGGAGTGACCGCCGCCGCGCTGGGTCTGCGCTTCGTGGCCTCCGCGTCCAATCTGTGCACTCCCGCCACCCTTCGCGTCCTTGTTCGGCTTGAGGTCGCGCACGTCCACTTTGTCTTTCTTTTGGTCTGCCATATGTCCTTTCAGTTATTTGTTTTTTTGGTTTGGAGTTGTGTCAGTCGCGCCGAAGAGTTGCCGTCCGCCGGCGACCTTCTTGCTTGGAATCAGGTCATCGAGCTGGATCAGTTTCTCTTTCGAACGCTTCTGCCGCTGAGCTCCACGCTCGCCGGGTTCGGCGTCCTTTCTTTCCTTCGACGAACTCACGCCACTGCCTTTATCACTCTTCGTGCCAAGGGCGGTGACGTTGTCTTTGTCCGTCGTTCCCGTAGAGGTAATGCGTTAAATGCCCGCGATTTAGGCCAAAAAAATTTCAGCGTCGCGTCATTGCCAACGCTCCACGATTGGTCCGCAGCGTGGCCTCATTTTGAGACCGAAATGCGCAGATCTTACGATGCCTGGCTCAAATGCGAGCAGCGGCGCAAGTGCCTGCTCAATGTCGCGCGTGAAATCCCCAGAAGCCGCGCTGTGCGGCGCTGGTTCTCGTTCGCCTGCTTGTACACGAAATCCACGTGCCGCCGGACCGCGCTGGCCAGTGTCAGGTCCGCCCCATCCTGCCTGCCATTTCCATCGTGATGCATCCCTCGGGCTTGCGTCCGCCCATCTGTTGCGGCCGTTTCGTTCACAATGTCCGGCGGGAAATGCACGTGGTCCGGCATGATCACCTTTCCATCACAGAACAACGTCATTGTCCGAACGGTGTGACTTAGCTCACGCAGATTCCCGCGCCAGTCATGCGCGAGGAGCCGATCCATGGCGGCGGGATGAATGGCGGTGATCTTTTTCCCCTGCCGCATGGCCGACGCTCGCAGCTCGTTCGCGATCAAGGCCGGCAATTCCTCGCGGCGGTCCCGCAGCGCCGGAATGAGGATCGTTAGCCCGTTAAGCCGATGGTAAAGGTCTTCCCGAAATTTGCCGTGCCGAACGCGGTCCCGCAGCGACACATTCGTCGCGCAAATAATGCGGGCGTCTGTTTTCAACATTCGCTCCGAGCCAAGTCGCTCAAACTCGCCGTACTCAAGTACACGCAACACTTTCACCTGCGCCAGCGGGCTCATGTCCGCAATCTCATCGAGGAAAATGGTTCCCCCATTTGCCAGCTCGAATTTTCCCTTGAGCGTTTGCTGCGCGCCGGTGAATGCGCCGCGCTCGTGCCCGAAGAGCTGGCTCTCCAGCAGCGTGTCACTCATGGCGGAGGCATTGAAGGAAACGAACGCGCCTTTCGCGCGTGGGGACGAATTATGGATGGCGTGCGCCAGCAACGTTTTGCCCGTGCCAGTTTCGCCGAGTAAAACGACCGGCACGTCCGAGCGGGAAGCCAGCTTCGACAGCTCGATGCAGCGCGCCATTTGGGAATTCGTCGTTCGCAGATCTTCGACCCTGAGGCTGGGAAGACTAGGCTGCATCTCGTTAGTCGCGCACCCCCTCGTGCAATTGCCGGAGCGGCTCGAAGGCGTACTCGATCAGCGTGCGGCTGCCCACACGAATGCGCGCCTCACCGCGCATGCCAGCTTTCAGCGCGAGATGCCGGTGGTTTGCGTTGTGGTCAATCGAAGCAAGCGCGACGAAATGCCGGCCATCGGGCGCGGTCACCGCCGAAGGGCTGATCCAATCCAGCGTCCCCGCCACCGCTCCATAACGCTGGTATGGAAACGCCTCGAAGAAGAAGCGCACCGGCTCGCCCACCTTTAGTTTCGCCAGGCTGCTTTCGTTCAGTGTCAGTCGCGCCAGCGGTTTCGCGTCGGCCCGCGCCAGCTGGCAAAGCTCCGCTCCACTCTGCACAACACTGCCAGCGCTTCGCTGAGCTAACGAGATCACGACGGCATCGTAAGGCGCACGTACCGTGAGCAAGTTCCGTTGCGAATTTTCCAGGCCCGATTTCAGCGCCGCCAGTTTCACCTTTAATTTCTCTACCTCGCCTGCTTCTTCGGCGCGTTTGCGCGTGTGCTCGTTCTCGAGTTCCTGGCGTTCCAGCTTTACCTGCTCGAGTGTGCGCTGCGCCACGGCCTGATCCTTATCGGCGCCGGCGGATTCCATTCGCAGCCGGATCAGATCAACCTGTGAAAATCCGCCGTTCTTCGACAGCTTCTCCATGCGGTTGAGCAAGTCGCGATTGCTGCTGGCTTGTTTTTCGCAGAAACGCAGCTGGCTATCTGCCTGCGCGACCTGGGCGCTTTTTATGTCCGCTTCCGCCGCGTAGGCTTCGTCCATTTTCGTCAGCGTTAGCTCGTGAGTACGCAAGTCCTCGGTCAAGGTGCGCTCCTGCGTGTCCCAATCGCGAATCTCGTCTGAGCGCAAAACGAACAGCTCCGCGCCCGCTTTCACCGTCTCTCCTTCGGAGACAGAAACGCGGTTTACCGTGGAGAGGCGCGGCGATTGGATCGGGTCCGCCCCTTCTCGTGGAACAAGTACAAACGGCGCAGTTTCGCTCTCCGGAAAATGGATCGCGATGCCCGCAAACAGCGCCACGACGAAAAGCCCGATCAGCCACCACGCGATCAGACGAATGATTTGCGGCGGCGGGTCCTGCGGCAGCATCTCCGATTCTGCTTCCAGCGATCTCGGCGCGAATGTTTCCATCGCTATTCCCCCACTCCCTGCTGCTGGCTCGAGAGATAAAAGTACAAACCCCGCTGCGCCATCAGCTCATCATGGTTTCCCGTCTCGATGATGCGCCCTTTCTCCAGCACCACGATCATGTCCGCTTCGCGAATCGTACTCAGCCGGTGCGCGATCGCGATTGTCGTCCGCCCGGCCATGATGCGGCCGATGTTGTTCTGGATCGCCCGCTCTGATTCGGTGTCGAGCGCGCTGGTCGCTTCGTCGAAAATCAGAATCGGCGGATTTCCGTAGAGCGCTCGCGCGATGGCGATGCGCTGCTTCTGGCCACCGGAAAGCGCCAGGCCTGACTCGCCGATCTTCGTCTCGTAGCCCATCGGCAGGCGCATGATGAAATCGTGCGCGGCGGCGGTTTGCGCGGCCGCGAGTACACGGTCGAGATCGGGTTCTGGATCGCCGAAGGAAATGTTGCGCGCGATGGTTTCGTTAAACATGTGGTTTTCCTGCAACACCATTCCGATGTGCCGGCGCACGTCGCGGTAGTTCAGGTTTTTCAGATCGACATTGTCGAAAAAAATCGAGCCTTCCGTCGGCTCGAGCAGCCCGGCGATCATCTTGATCAGCGTCGTTTTCCCGCAACCGCTGCGGCCGACGAACGCGATCATTTTTCCGGGGGCGATATCGAGCGAAAGATTCGTCAGGATGTTCGGCGCTTCCGGTCCGCCGTAGCGAAAACTCACGTTGCGCAGCTCGATGCGACCTTCGAGGCTGTGTACTGGCGTTAGCCGCGAACGATCGCGGCCCTGCTCCGGCTCCTGCTCGAAGATGTCGTTGAGCCGATTCAGCAGCACGGTCGCGAATTGCAGGTTGTCCCAAACACCGAGCGTGCGCAGGATCGCGCCGTAGGCGATTGCCGTCAGCGAGGCGAAAGCAACAAAGCCACCCACGCTCAGCGCGCCGCTGATTACCTGGTTCGCGCCGACCCAAAGGAAAATGGCGGTCGAAAGCAGCCCGATCGTTTGCAGCACGCTGTCGTACGACATGACGATGAAAGTGGAGCGAAACATCTTCTTCGAGACGGCGAGGAATTCGTTCAGCATCGCGTCGCGAAAAACCGATTCGGCCGCGGCCGCTTTCACCGCTTCGATGCCTTTGATGGCGTCGATCTGATGCGACGAATATTTGCCCTGGCTCTCCTCCACGTCGGCGAAGAGGGGCCGCAGCACCTTGGTGGAAAAGTACATTAAGCCGACGTAGAACGGCGTTGTCACCAGAAACGCCAGTGTGAGCCAGCCGCTGTAGAGGAACATGAGAATGACCGCGCCAAAGAGGTGCACCATCGCGAGCAGCGCGCCGATTCCGTTTTGCACCGCGAAATGGCGTACCTGCCGCGCGCCATCAAGGCGGCGCTGAATATCACCGGTGCGTCTGCTGGTGAAGTAACTCATCGGCAGGGACAACATTTGCCGGCTCAGGAAATCGAGAATGCCGGCATCGAGTCGCACGGCGGCGAACGCGAGCAGATATTCCTGCGCGATAGCGGCGAGCTGCACGAACACAATTGCGGCCAGCATCCCGAGCAGGATGGTCTTGAGCAGGCCGATGTCGTTTTCGACGATGACCTTGTCCACCACCATTTGGGTGAAGACAGGGAAGAGCAGCTCGAGAAAACTCACCGCCACCGCCAGCCCGAGTACTTGCAGCAGGATGCGCTTGAACCTGGCCAGAAACGGCCAAACCCAAGCCGCGCTCGATTTGCTCTCCGGCGCTTTTTCAAACGCGATGGTGTAATCGAAGAGCGCGGCGTAACCGCTCCACTTTTGCTCAAACTCCTTGCGTGGGATTTTACGCAAGCCCATCGCCGGATCGGCGACGCGCACCGATTCCCGCTGCACGTCATAGAGCACCATCCAGTGATTGCCCTCCCAGTGAATGATCGCTGGCAGCGGCATGACCGACAGATTGCGCAGGGAGACTTTCAGAGCGCGCGCGGCGAGGCCGAGTTCATTGGCCGCGCGCACGAGAGCTTTCAGACTGGTGCCATCGGTCGCGGTGTGACAAAGCTGTCGGATTTTCGCGAGCGAAACTTTGCGACCGAAATGCCGGCAGATCATCCCGAGGCTCGCCGCGCCGCAATCCATTTCGTCGATCTGCTGGATGTGCTCGAATTTGCGGATTCGCTTTTCTTTTTTGCGGAAATGTCCTTCTTCGTCCTCGAAAGGCTGCGACCCGTCGCGCTCCGTCGCGCCGTCTTTGCTGTCGATCTCGGTTTTATCCGCGACCTTCGCTTCCGCCGGGATCAGCTCCTCGGTGAAATCGAGCGGAATGCGCGCTTCCGTTTTCTTGTTGTATTGCGCGAGCCGCTCCTCTAGCAGCTGACTAAACTCGGGATAACTTTGCTTCAGACTGCGCACGGCATCTGGAGCAAGGGCGAGCAATTCGCAATCGGCATGCGCTTCGACCGAGGCGGCGCGGCGCGCGCCGTTCAGGATGGAAAGCTCGCCGAAGAAATCGCCGTCCCGGTAAAACGCGAGATTCTTTTGTGAACCGTTGTTTTGCGCGAATGCCCGCGCCCGCCCCTTTTCCAGGATAAACATCGGCCCAGCGTCATCCCCTTGCCTGATGATGAGATCGCCCTTGCGAAACTGCACCTTCTCGAGCTTGCTGATCATGTCGCGCAAGGCCGGTGCCGGCAGCCTGCCGAAGTTGCTGAACTCGTAAAGGAAACCTTGCAGCGCACGCGCGCGCCGCGTCATCTGCACGTACTTTTTCAGCTCGGGAACGCTTTCCGTCAGCGCGAGAAAATCGTCGCGATCGAGGCGCAGTACTTCCGTTGAAGTACTACAGCGCACCGTCGCGGTGCGCGTGCCGCCGTCGGAAAGCGCCGCTTCGCCGAAGGCGTCGCCTGGGCGCAAACTCGCCAGAACGATCTCGTCGCCATTATTCGCCCCTGTTTTCACCACACGCGCGCGACCTGAAGTGAGAATGTAAAACGCGTTCGCCGGCTCACCCTGTTTCACGATCAGGTCGCCGAAGTCGTACTGCTCCTCGCGCAGCAGCGGCGTGATTTTGTCGAACATGTCATCCGGTAAAAACCGGAACATTTCTGAGCGGCGGAGCAGATCGACGTCTTTCGTCCTCATTCGTCTTTCGCTGCCTGACTCAACTTCCACGCGATGTGCTTGCTCACGAGCGCGGCGAAATGGCGGCGCGTGATCTCGTTAGCCAGTCGCTCGCGAATGCGCGAGTCACTCAGTTCCGGATCCACCCGCGATTTCACGCGGCAAACCTCAAACCCATCCTCGCGCGCCAAGGGCTCGAGCAACGTTCCCCCGCGCACACTGAGAAATGTTTGTTGTCGATCCGCCGGCATATCCTCCAGCAGCAGCTCGCTGCGCCGAAATGGATAACGGCTCTCCTCGGCGACCTCTTCCATTTGCATGCCGTCGCTTTTCACGCAGGCGATGACTTCCGCCGCGGCATCATGCGAATCGACTTCAATCGCCTCCAATTCGAATCTCGTTAGGTTCAGGCGCATCCCCTGCAGTTCGCGCTCCAGCGACTTTTCCGTAATCGCATTCTGCCTTTGCCGTTCAAAGGCGGACTGATCGCCACCTTCCTCAGCTTGCGCCGCGACGCGGAAGCTTAGCTGCTCAGCCAGGCGATCGAGCTGACCGGAAAGCGTGATCTCAGCGACAAACTCCTCTTGCTCTTCTGCTGAAGCGGAAAGGAACTGTCCTTCAGGCGCAGCGACGTCATCGCGCAAAAGTCCAAACCAATGCTGCCGCTCGAAGTACTCGCCAAAATCTTGCAGCGTCAGTCCGCGCGCCTCGAGCCAGCGCTCGGTTTCTTCCGCTGTAATCAGGTCATGCGCGTAACGAAATGCCACCGATGCCTCGCTGATCGCATCGCCGTCTGCCTCCAGCTCGCGCTCGAGCGCGACCCGCTCACATTCGCCCGCCCTTAAAAAATTGCTCCACAACGGCGCAAGCTCACCTTGAGCCTGTGCCCAGTCGAGTACATCGCGAGCGGTAAATTCCTGCGCGCCGCAAGAAAAAATCATGCGACGGCTCACCGGCACTGCTGCTGACGAAGGCGGCATTTTATGCGCGCCGCTGTCTAGCGTCCGCCGCCATGAAGCGACGGCTCTTGCCAGAGCTGAGCCGGCGTTGGTGCGCAGTTCATACCCGTATTTGTCTCAAATTTAGGCCAGTGGCGTCAATACTTTACTTTCGCGCCCGGAATCGCACCTGATTCGCGCGCAAGCTCCGGAGAAAGTATTCTTGGGTGTGATGCCGAAATCACGTGTTTATCTTGGCGCCAGCTTCGAGCAACACTGGCGCTTTGCCGCGGCGCCGTGGTTTGCGCAGGCCTGCCGCAACTCCTGGAAATCTGCGCTGCCAATGATCGTCCTGGTGCCTTCTCGCGCGCATGGGTACTTTCTGCGTTCGCGCCTGCTGAATGCAGACCTGAATTTTGCCGGGATTCACTTCTGGACACCAGTTGACGCGCGCGCATTTCTTTCGGCCAGATTTCCTGCGTCGCTGGCGACGGGCACGCGCGAGAATTTGCACCTGCTGCTCGCGGCTGCGGCGGAAGCGCAAGACGCACAACCGTCGGCCGCTTCCGTGGCGTTGGAGCCGGACAGCCTCCTGCACGTCATCGACAAAATCGAGGCGGCGGGATGGAACGTTGGCGAGACGTCGTTGCCGGGGCTCGATGAAGTTGTCGAGGAATTTCATCAGCTCCTCACCGGCGCCGGTCTTCAAACCTTGCACCAAACAGATGAACGTCTGCTGCAAAGTACAGTTCAAAGTACGCCCGTGATCGGCTCGTTACTTCTGTATGGGTTCAACTCCACGCATTGGCCGCTCTGGACCATTCTTCGCGCCACTTGCCGCGCTGCGAGTGACGCGACAATCTGCCTTGATCAATTGCGCCTCAATTTCGCCGAATTCGACGCCGCCTGGATCGGCTCGTGGGAGGAAAACTTTGGCGCGGGTGAACAATTGCCCGCTGATGATGCGGCGCCGCATTTGGCAGAGTACGCGGAGGCAGTCGAACTCGGCAACATCGCGAAAACACGCGGCACGGTTTCATTCCTCGTCGGGGCCGACACTGTAGGCCAGGCAAAAGCAATCGTCGCGCAAACTTTCCTGTGGCTCGCCGATGATCGGTGCGAACGCCTCGGCATCGTTTTCCCCGGCTACGGCGCTCTCTCACGAGAAGTCGCCGCGCTGCTGAACGCGGCCGGCGTTCCGCACAACGACAGCATCGGCCATCTACGCCCCGGCCCGTTTGAAACTGAACTCTGGCAGGCGTGGCTTGCGCTTCAGGAAAGTACGGGGGTAAGCACCTTTGCCCGTTTTGTTCGGGCCTGTCCGCACCGGCTGATCGCGCCCTTGCACGCCGATGAAATCGAGGAGGCGCTGCGAAACGCGTTCGATCAGATCCTCATCAATGATCTTGCCGTACTCGCAGCTTACCTCGACCGGGACGGAAACTCCGAGCGGAAGAGGGCAATCGCTGCGTGGGTCCGATCAATCACGCGATTACCAGATCGCGCGACACTGTCGCAGTTCAACGAAACAGCGGACCGCATTTTCAAGGCATTCGGCTGGACTGCGCAAGCCCAGGAAATTGCGCGTCAATCAGCGCAGTTAAAAAAATTCGGCAGCCAGATTTCCCGGCGCGCATATCTGCGCTGGCTGAGTGAAATTATCGATTCCTTTCAGCGCGTGCGCGACGACAACGGCTCGCATCCGTACGCGAAAGTACATCTTACCTCCTACGATCACGCGCATGGGCAGCACTGGTCGCACCTGATTTTGACCTCGTTGAACGAAGGCGTGTGGCCAGTGCGCCCGGTCGAGAGCGGCTACTTGAGCGAACGTCAGATTGATGAACTGAATGCGCGCATCATCGCGCACAACAAAGGCGTGACGCGCCAGGGCAGCCAGGGCGAAGGTCACATCACCGTCAGGGAAGGAAAGGCGTTTTGCATCGGGCCGCGGCAGCAACGTTCACTGGCACGACGACAATTTCTGGACCTTATCGAAGGGACCGGCGCCGCTCTCTGCGCGACCGTTGGTTTATCTGATGAGAGCGACCCCGCGCGCCGGCTCAAGCCCGGCGATTTCTTTAATCGCCTCTTCCATGCCGATCGCGGACAGCCCGTCTCTGATCAGCAAATGAATTCGTTGAACGAGCAGACGCGAGATTGGATCAGCGGTGCGCGAATTTTCCAGGCCGAGCCGACGGATGGAAACACAACCGGGCAGATGCTGCGCGCATTCCGCGCCCGACGCGACATCACTCAGCCGTTTGGCGAATTCGAGTTCGCCTTGAAAAGGCCGCCGCATCAACCGGTGACGATTCCGTGCACTGATTGGGACCGCGTTGTGCGCGCGCCGGCGGCGATTTGGATGAAAAACTTCGCTGGAATCGAGCCGCCCATCTACGAAGAAGGCACCGAGCCCTGGATGCGGACGATTGGTACTTGGGTGCACGATTGGCTGGAGCGCATCTCACCCGGGCGAAGCGACAATACGTTCTCCGCGTTTCCAGCGGCGGCGGAATTCCTGGCTGGAGTACGAAACGCGGCGGATGCCACGCGAGCGGAGGTGGAACGGCTGGTCGCGGATGTCGGTCGTACTCTGCCGCCATGGTGGTTTTCCGTCTGGAGCCAGGCTGCGTTTTTTTCAGGAAAACTTGCGCGCCTGATCGGTGCACTCGGCGGCTGGCCCGAAGTCGCGAGTGAATTCCGCTTGATACCCCCGGTTCCCGTGCAGGTGAACGGAGACGGAATATTGCGCGTGGATGGCCGCATCGATCTGCTGCTCGCCAGCGGCGTTCCGAACGATGGTACTTTCCGCGGCCGCACAGTCTGGATCATCGATTACAAGACCGGCAGCAAGGCCGTGATGAAAGCGTCCGAGCTGGAGAAAGGTAACGGTTTCCAGCTTGCGCTTTACGCCCTAGCGCTGCGCCAGCTAGGCGCCGACGAAGTTCAGATGAGCGTCGTAAAACCGCAGGAGCCGGCCGAGCCACAGCTCACGCTCCGTGACCTCGCCGGCTTCGAGCGCGTTTGGGACGAGCTTTGCCGCATGCAGGAGACCGGCATCTTCGGCGCGAGAGGCGAGATGCGCAGCGAGTTTGGCGCTGGCGCGATTTATCCTCTGGCCACGCTCGAAATCGATGCCGACGTACTCGCCGAGAAATGGGAGCGCACACATCGCGGCTTCGTGCGTGAGGAGGAAGACGATGCGGAATAAGCGAGCCGGCGAATTCGAGTCTGGTCAGCTCGCGCTCTTTGCAAACGCCCCAGATCCGTCGCGCATCGACGACCGTCCTTTGCGCGCACGTTTCATCCGCAGCGTGGAAGAAAACTTCTCCATCATCGCACCTGCCGGCGTCGGCAAAACGCAATCAATTGTCGAGCGCATTGTCTCGATCGCGCGGCACAAGAACGCCGGCGCATGGCTGCCCCGCCTCGTCGTGGTCACGTTCACCAAACGCGCCGCCGATGAAATGCAACAGCGCGCGCGTGAAGAGATCCTGCGCGCGCAAGTTTCTCTCGAAGTACTTGAGCAATTTAACCGCGCTTTTTTCGGCACCATCCACAGTTTTTGCGTCGAGCTCCTGCGCGATTTCGGTCATCACCTTGGCTTGCCTGCGAAGTTCGAGCTGGTCGAACAAGACGATGAACTGTGGCTCGATTTCCTGCATGGAAGCATCGATGACGGTGCTCCGCCGCACCATCAGCACGAGCGGTTTTACCGTCATACCCGCCTGCAAAATGTCCTGCGGCTCGGGCGCACCCTGAGTACCGCGCCTGATTGTTCGGCGCTGCCGAAGTTCGATGAATTACGGTTTGACGAATTGCTGGCTCATCCCGCCTCAGGACGCTGCCGTGAGAGTATCGCGGCGGCTCAGGCTTTAGTACACGAGTGGCAGCGACTCTCTTGCGAAGACGAACGTTATCTGCCGCTGCCGAGATTCAGCAAAAACAAAGGCGGCGAAGCGTTTCAGCGAGTCTGGCAAAAGGCCTTTGCACCGTTCCGCGAATGGCTTTGCGGCTGCGCCTTGCGTGTCGCTGGCGAGACCGCGCAAAAGTACCGCGATTTCCGAGTAGGACGCGGCCTGCTCACCTATGATGACCAGGTTACCCTCGCCGGGGGGTTGCTGCGTCACCCCATCGCCGCACGTCAGATTCGCGAGCGCGAATACCGGGTCATCCTTGATGAAGCTCAGGACACCGACCGCGAACAATTTTACGTCCTACTCGAATGCACGCGACCAGTTGACGCCTCGGGCGAGTGGCAAACGCCGGCCCTCCATCCACCGGTCGGCGGCCGGTTCTGCATCGTGGGTGACCCGCAACAATCAATCTACAGCGCACGGGGCGATCTCGCGCGCTACGCTTCCATCCGCGAGCTGCTTCGCCATGCGCCTGCCGGGGACGAACTGGCGTTCACCACCACATTTCGCTGCGATAACGCCATCATCGATTTCGTGAATGCGACGTTTCCTCGCGTTTTTGTTGAGCCGGAGCAGGTCGAGTTCGTGCCGCTGGAAGCGCGTGCAAACGCGGGCGCAGGACAAATCGTCCGTTTCGAATTCGACACGCCTCCCGACCTCGATCCGAAGCTGGTCGATCGGAAGCGCGCCATCATCGAAGCAGATGCGATGGCGACATGGCTGCTCGAAAACGGTCTCCGCAAATTGCGCGCGTCGTCGTGGAGCGAAGTGGCGATTCTGGCGCCGCAAAAACGATGGTTTTCGCCGCTGCGCATTGCCTTGCGCAAGGCCGGGCTCCGTACTCAGGTACAATCGCCGCGCGACATTCGCGGTGACAGTCCGGCTTACGCATGGCTCACCGCGCTGCTAATTGTCGCCGCCAATCCGCAAAATGCTTTCGAGATTTTCGGCCTACTGCGCGAACTCTTCGGCATTTCCGATCACGACCTGGCGCATTTCGCCAGAGGTAACGGTTGCGTTTTTCAAATCGATCGCGAGACGGAGGCCACCGGCGCGGTCGCCGATGCTCTGAATGTACTTACGCGAACCCGGCGCGAAATTCTCGGCCAGCCACTGCGAGATGGAGTCGAGCAACTGATCAGCGCGACGAACTTACGTGCCCGCCTCGCGGCCATTCCGGAAGAGTACTTTGAGAATAGCGCGCCTGAACTCGATGCGCTTGTCGCGCTCGCCTCCAGCGCCGAAGCCGACGGCCAGACGCTGAACAAATTCGCTGAGACGTTACGGAAAAATTTTGGTCACCTGCGCGAGACTCGTCCGGCAGAGAGCGACGCCATCCAGCTTGTCACCTGCCATAAAGCGAAAGGGCTCCAATGGGACGCCGTCATTCTGCCGTTTTTCCATCGGCGGCAATATCCGCGACCGCCCAAGTATCCGCGGTTGATTCATCGCGGGTCGGAGCTGCCCGCGATCGTCGCGCTCGAGGGCGATGACATTTCGCCTGAGACAAAGCAGCAGATCGAAACGCGTGAGCGACAGGAACGAGAGCGTCTGCTTTACGTTTCGCTCACACGTGCTCGCCGCACCGTGGTCATTGCCGACGATGAGGAACTTTTTTGCGGCAACCGCAACTTGCATCGGCATTCACTCGCCGCCGCGTTGAAGTCATTTCAATTCGCTGAGGGCAGAGAGAAAAAATGGATCAGTTCGCCGGGGCCGAACCACAGCCCCTGGCGTTCGCTCGGTCGCGAGCTGGCAGCGGAAGTTGCGCCGGACAAAGCCGACGGACGAAGCGCTGCGGAAGCGCAGCACCTCATCGCCGCGGTTGATCGTGCCCGCGCGCTCCGCAACGCCGATCAGTTCCCAAGGCGCATTCTGCCGTCGTCGTTCGTAACCGGGCGTAGTGACGAGAAGTGGCGGCTCGATCGCGAGCCGGAATGGCGCGAACCGGCGCCAGGCAGCGCGGCCATCGCCTACGGAAAATGGTGGCACGAATTCATGCAATCACTGCCGTGGCGTGATCCCGAAGCACAGGCGGAACATTTTGGCAGCGCTGTGCAAACGTCGCCGGACGGAGCGCGTTCGGCCCGTGAATGGAACCTGTTTCATGAATCAAACCTCGCGCAGCAGATTGCCGCCGCGGGATCGATCATCCATGCGGAAATGCCGCTCCTGTGGGCTAAAACTCGTGATGAATGTGTCGAAGGCGTCATCGATCTTGCCGTACTCAATCCTGCCGCGGGCGAATGGCTGGTGATTGACTGGAAAACCGATGACGTGGAGACAAGCGCTGCGGGGTCGTTGCAAGCAGCTTACGGCGGCCAGATCAGCGCGTACGTGGAAGCGCTCGGCGCCGTCACGCAACAGAACGTGCGCGGTGGTTTGTACTCAACTTCCACCGGTATGTGGCTGCCGGTGTAGAGTACAGCTCTGGCGAGGTCCGCGGCTTGGAAACCGTCCGCGCCTTCCTACATTGATGGAATGCGTCTTCCTCTTCTCACTGCTCTCATGCTGCTGACTGCTTCCACGACGTTTGCTGATGAAGGCATGTGGCTCTTCAACAATCCACCGCTCAAACAGCTCAAGGAAAAGTACGACTTCGTGCCGACACCGCAGTGGCTCGAGCACCTTCAGAAATCGAGCGTTCGCTTCAATTCTGGCGGCAGCGGCTCATTCATTTCCGCGAATGGCCTTGTCATTACGAACCATCACGTCGGCCTCGATACCTTGCAGAAGATTTCCAGCGAACAGCACAACTATGTGCGCGATGGCTTTTACGCGCATACACAGAAGGATGAGGTGAAAGCGACCGATCTCGAGCTGAACGTACTCATGTCGATCGAGGATGTGACTGAGCGGGTGAAAGCTGCCGTGCAGCCTGGCATGTCGCCGGCCGATGCGGAAAAAGCGCGCCGCAATGTCATTGCCCAGATTGAGAAGGAATCGACGGACAAAACCGGCTTGCGCTCGGACGTGGTCACGCTCTACCAGGGCGGCGTTTACAATTTGTACCGCTACAAACGTTATACAGACGTGCGCATCGTTTTCGCGCCCGAACAACAGGCGGCATTTTACGGCGGCGATCCGGATAATTTTGAGTACCCGCGCTTCGACCTGGATATCTGCATCTTTCGCGCCTACGAAAACGGTCAGGCGGCGAAAATTCAGGATTACCTAAAATGGAATGCCAAAGGTCCGGCTGATGGTGAGCTGATATTCGTTAGCGGGCACCCGGGCAAAACCGACCGGCAGCTCACGGTGGATGAGCTTGCTTACACGCGCGACAAGGACGTGCCGAAGTTGCTCCGTATGTTTAATCGACGCGAAGTACTCCTGAGCGCGTGGAGTGCGCGTTCCTTCGAGAATGCGCGCCGCGCACGCGAGGAGCTCTTCGGCATTCAGAATAATCGCAAACGTTACGACGGCTATCTCGCGGCGTTGCTCGATCCAGAAATCTGGTCCGCCTTGCAGGCACGCGACCAGAAACTGCGCGACGCCATCGCGCGCAAGACCGAGCTGGTGGACACTTTGTCGGCCTACGACCGCATCAAGCAAGCGCAGGCGGAGCTGGAGAAAAACGCGCCGATTTACGAGTACCTCGAGCAGGAACGGCCGAGCGTGATTGGTTACCGCGCGCCGCGCGCACTTCAAAGCGATCTGTTTAAGTACGCGCGCATCATTCTCCGCGCCGCTGATGAACGAGCCAAACCGAATGGCGAACGTATCCCCATGTTCCGCGATAGCAGACGCGAATCGCTCGAGCTCGATCTGTTTTCCGCGCAGCCGATTTATTACGATTACGAAATCCTGCGCCTGACAGATTCGCTGACGGATTTTGCGGAGCACTTCGGGGCCGAAAACCCGCTCGTTGCGCAGGTGCTCGCAGGCAAATCTCCGCACGCGCGCGCGACCGAGCTCGTCACTGGTACGAAGGTAAAAGATGTCGCGCTTCGTAAAGAATGGTACGGCAAGAGCGCCGCGGAGCTGCAAAGCGTGCATGATCCGATGCTCGATCTCGCACGCGAAATCGACGCGACGGCGCGTGATGCGCGCAAGGCGCACGATGCGCAGGAGGAGATAAAAACGCAGGCTTACTCGCAAATCGCGAACGCGCGGTTCGCCATCGAAGGAACGAGCAATTATCCAGATGCGACGTTTACTTTGCGTCTCTCCTGTGGCGTGGTCCGCGGCTACGACGAAGACGGCCGTCCAGTGCCGCCCTTCACGAATTTCGCGGGCTTGTACCAACGTGCCGCCGACCACAACGACCAGCCGCCATTCGATCTTCCGAAACGCTGGATCGAGCGCAAATCAAAGCTCGACTTGAACACGCCGCTTAACTTCGTCTCCGATGCGGACATCATCGGCGGGAATAGCGGCAGTCCGGTGGTAAACCGGAACAACGAGTTCGTGGGCATCATTTTCGACGGCAACATTCAATCGCTCGTACTCGACTGCATTTACACCGACAAACAAGCGCGCGCAGTGAGCGTGGACAGCGCCGCGATCACGGAAGCGCTGCGGAAACTTTACGATGCCGGCGCGCTTGCCGATGAAATTGAAAAGTAGCAACAGTTATCGCGAGGAGGGCCGCGGGGTTAAACTCTCAGATGCCTTGTAAACTCGAGCGCCGAGTACACTGACACCGAATGGAATAGTATGCGGTTTCCTCGTTGCCATTGCTTTCGTGTAACCGAAACAAACGCTCCCCCAAAGTCACCGCGTACTTCTTTCGAGTTCGCGATGTTGAACGGGCAAATCGCAGGAAGTTACACGTAAGTTCCTGATCCGATTTGGTTACGCATCTTCTCCGTAATCCTCCCGCTTTTCCTCTCCTACTCCGTACTTCGCATTCCGCGTTTCACCTTCCGATTCGTCCTTCTGCTTTTTGACTCTGCCGTGTGTCATCGGGCGTTCAGCGTCTTAGCTTTTCAGGTTTTCAGCGTTTCTCCGCGTCGTCTTCCTTCACCTTGAGCACGATTTTGCCGCGGGTGTGATGCGTCCCGACCTGCTCCAGCGCTTTGGCCGCTTCGCTCAGTGGGAATGTTTGGGAGACGATTACCTTCAGCTTCTTGGCGTCGAAGAGCTTCGTCAGTTTCGGCAGCGGCGAACCGACGTCGGCCAGCGGCGGCGCCTGGATACCGAATTGTTCCACCTTCGCCGGATCGGCCGGACCGACGATCGACACGAGGCAACCGCCTTTCTTCAACAGCGGATAATCTCGGTCGATTTGGCCGCGCACAGTCTCGAGCACCACGTCCACGTTTTTCGCCACGTCCTCGAGCTTCTGTTTCGTGTAATCAATCGCCACGTCCGCTCCCAGTTCCTTCAGCAGGTCTTGGTTCGCGGTCGAAGCCGTGGCCAGCACTTTTGCGCCGCGCGCCTTCGCGATCTGCACCGCAAGTCCTCCTACGCCACCCGACCCGCCTTGCACGAGCACCGTCTGTCCCGGCGCAACGTGCGCAGTATCAACCAGTGCGCGCCAGGCCGTGCCGCCACCCACCGGCACACCCGCCGCTTCCACAAACGTGAGCGATGCCGGCTTGGGCGCGGCATCCTTCTCCGCGACCGCGACATATTCCGCAAATCCGCCATTGCGCGAGTACGCGTAAACCGCGTCGCCTTTTTTGAACTTCGTCGCGCCCGGCCCGAGCTCTTCGACGACGCCGGCAACGTCGCGCCCCGGAATCACCGGCAAGGTGGCGTTCCCGCCCTTTCCCGCCGTCACGTAAGTATCCACCGGGTTCACGCCCGCCGCGATCACGCGCACGAGAATCTCGCCCTCTTTCGGCTGCGGCCGCGGCGCGTCTTCGTACTTCAGCACTTCCGGCCCGCCGAACTGGTGCACCACCATCGCCTTCATCATCTGCCCGAAAACGCTGGCATGACCCAGCGCGACAGTCATGAGCGCCGCCAAAAACATCCTTGTCTTCATATCGATGTCTTACGCCGTCCCACCGGGTTGCATCAAGGCTTGAGCTCTGGTGTCGCGGTTTGCACTGGTGATTCCGCATTCCGGCTTTCGCATTCCGCATTCTAGACGCGCGATCTACCTTAGGGCTCGCGACACAAGCGGACCTGGAACGCCGCGCAAATCAAGGTTGCACAGCCTCCGTACTTCGCAGCCGCTTTACGGGGAACGGGAACTCTTCGGTGATGCCGACGGCGACGCGGAGTTCGGCACCGATGGCGACGCGGAAGGTGCCGGCTTCACGTCGAGCAATTCGACTTCAAAAATCAGCGTCGAGTTTGGCCCGATCTGGCCGCCAGCGCCCCGCGCGCCGTAGGCGAGGTCTGCTGGAATGAAGAGCTGGTACTTCGAGCCGGCCTTCATCAGTTGCAGGGCTTCCGTCCACCCTTTGATCACCTGGTTAACCGGGAAAGTCGCTGGCTGTCCACGTTTGTAGGAGCTATCGAATTCTGTGCCGTCGAGCAAAGTACCGCGGTAATTCACCACCACTGTGTCTGTCGCTTTCGGGGTCGCACCCGTGCCTTCTTTTTCGACCTTGTACTGCAAGCCACTCGCGGTCGTTTTCACTCCCGGTTTGTTCTTGTTTTCGGCCAGGAATTTCTCACCGTCCGTGTGGTTTTTTTCCGCCGCAGCTTTTTGTTTATCGTCCATGTCTTTTTGGAATTGCGTCATTACTTCGCGCACTTGTTCTTCGGTCAACTGCGGCTGCTTGCCGCTGAGGGCGTCCTTCAAGCCAGCCATGAATGCGTCCGGATTCAAATCGATTTTCTGCCGCTGAAGGTTGAACCCGACGTTCAGGCCGAAGCTGTAACTCACTTTG
The DNA here is from genome assembly GCA_019244415.1 of Verrucomicrobiota bacterium. Lineage (GTDB taxonomy): Bacteria > Verrucomicrobiota > Verrucomicrobiia > Chthoniobacterales > UBA10450 > AV69. The sequence continues at coordinate 27,634 of JAFASN010000046.1, forward strand.
TCTTTTGAATCCTTGAGCGCGGGCTGGTCTTCCGCGAAAAGAGAGGTCGAAGCGACAGATAGCGAGAGGCAAAAAATAAGCGAGCTTTTCATAAGGTTTACTTCGGCGGACTGGCCGAAGCCCGGCACGCTATTGGTAAAACCGCGAGCGTCAAGCGCACAGCTCTGGCGTTCACTCATCGTGCTGGTTTCAATCGTGAGTACGCCGGTGTCCCTGGCCCTCGTACTTTCACCCGCGGACGCGCAGCGCATCGGGCAACGTATCTGGCAGAACGAGTGCGGCGGCACTGTATCGGGGCTGACTTCGTGGAATACAGGCGAAAATTTCGCGTCGCTCGGGATCGGCCACTTCATCTGGTACCCGGCGGGCGAGCGCGGCCCTTTCGAGGAAAGTTTTCCCGAGTTGGCCAAATTCATCAGTGCACACGGAGGGCGAACGCCGGAGTTCGTGGGCAAGGGCGACCGCGCCTGCCCGTGGAACTCGCGCTCTGCTTTCCGGCAGGCGCAGAATTCGGCAATGATGCGGGAACTGCGCGAGTTTCTCGTCCGAACCATCGACTTGCAGGCGGAGTTTCTCGTCGCGCGTTTGCAGCAGTCACTTCCTAAAATGCTGGCGCAGGCGCGTGATCCAGGCCGAGTCGAGCGCGAATTCAACCGTGTAAGTGCGACGCGCGAGGGCTGCTACGCCCTCGCGGATTATGTCAATTTCAAGGGCGAAGGCACGCTCGAGACGGAGCGTTACCACGGTGAAGGCTGGGGTTTGCTCCAGGTACTCGAAAATATGCACGATTCGAAATCCGCGCTGGACGATTTCGCCGCTTCCGCAAACACTGTGCTCCGCCGTCGCGTGGCCAATTCACCGCCGGCGCGCGGCGAAGCGCGCTGGCTGAAAGGCTGGCTCGCCCGGGTGGAGACGTATCGCCAATGAAGTACAGGATAATCGCCATCAGCCTGATCGTTAGTGTGCTAGCGTTCGGCATCGCTGGCGCGCAACTCTTCGGCCCGAAAACGGGTTTGCAGCCGATGCGGAGCGCGGTCGATCTAATCAAAAAACAGCCACCGCTTCGAGTCGATCAGGCGCGATTGGCGCAGGCTTCGCCGGACAGCGTTCACATACTGGTTTCCCTGCCGCAGCAGCGCGCTTATTTGTTCAGCGGCGACAATGTCGTGGTCGACTCACCGATTTCTTCCGGAAAGCGGGGCCACGAATCGCCCGCCGGGCAGTTCAAGGTGCTGGAAAAAGACGCAAACCATTTTTCGTCAATTTACGGTGACTTCGTCGATCGCTCCGGCCGCGTCGTTCGGGCTGGAGTAAGCATGCGCATCGACGCGGCGCCCAGTGGCACCCACTATGTCGGCGCAGCGATGAAATGGTTTATGCGACTGACCGATGAAGGAGTGGGCATGCACGTTGGCATTTTGCCAGGTTATCCTGCGTCGCACGGCTGCATCCGCATGCCATCGGACGCCGCAAAATTGTTCTACGATCACGTGAAAGTCGGCACGCCGGTGGAAGTACAGCCGTAGCTTCCCATAGTTGTACTCTTGATCTTAGCCCTAATCTCGAGTGCGGGGCGCAGACGGAAGAGGATTACCGGTAAGATGATGATTAAGAGCAGGAGATTCAGAGGCGGAGCCGCAGTAGATCGAACGCGTGTTGCGCCACGAGCTCTTTAAACGTCTCACGCTCTCCAGGAAAGAACAGCTTTTCGCAACTTGTCTCGCCATTCAACGAAGCGATGGCGACGAACACCGTTCCGACCGGCTTCTCCGTCGTCCCGCCACCTGGTCCTGCAATGCCGGTTGTGGCAATCGCGTGTGTGGCACCCGTCCGCTCTCGTGCACCCGACGTCATTTCGACGGCGACACGCTCACTCACCGCGCCCGATTGGCGTAATGCTTCTGGCGAAACACTAAGTGCACAGATCTTCTCCTCGTTAGAATAGGTGACAAAGGCGCCTCGAAACGCCTGCGATGCTCCAGGCACATTCGTGATCTTGTGCGCCAGCAGACCTCCGGTACATGATTCCGCCAACGCCAGCGTTTCGCCGCGTTCGGCGAGCAGGCGCACGATGACTTCAGCAAGCTGCTCCTCGTTAGAAGAAAAGATCGCGCACCCAAGTTTGGCACGAATGATTTCGCTCGCGCGCGCGACCGCTTTCGGCGACCCGACGACACGCACATCAACTTCCGCCGGCCGCGCGCAGTAACCAATTTCCAAGCGTCCAATTCCGGCAAGCTCGCCGCCAATTTTTTCTTCGATGACTGACTCGCCCATGCGCGCGACGCGGAATCGGCGCACGATGACGTCGCCGCTCGCGCTCGCGACGCGCTGCAATATCGGCATCACGAATTCGTGAAACATCGGTTGCAGCTCGCGCGGCGGTCCCGGCAATATGAACATATGCGGCGACGCAATCCGCCGGTTGATGTTTGCCGGCAAATAGATTCCGGGCGCAGTACCGCTTTTGTTTGGCAACACTTCGCCGCCGGCGGGAACCAGGGCCTGACGCCAGATCGATTCCGGCATCTGAACTCCACGGGCGCTCAGTCGTTTTCGAATCGCCTCGCGTACTTCGCTCTCTTCACGCAGCTCGAGTTCAAGACAAGCAGCGGTGAGCTCAATTGTGAGATCGTCACTTGTTGCGCCGAGACCACCAGTGACAAAGAGAATGTCGGCGCGCGGAAAAAGATCGCGCAAGGCATTTTGAATGGCATCGCCATCCGGTACGGTGCGCTGTTCGCTCACGCGTAATCCAAGCGCCAGGATCTGCTGCGCAATGAACGCCAGGTGCGTGTTGATCACATCTCCGAGCAACAGCTCGGTGCCGGTGTTAAGCACGACGACGCGCATCCCGTCATTCCGAGCGCAGCCGAGAAATCCCGTTGCGCAAACTTGACGGTACCATTAGGGATTCCTTCGACTCCGCTGCGCTTGGCTCAGGATGACGAGGAGAGCACGTCCGCCCGTCAGGCCGCGTCTTTATCCTGCTTCTTGCGAATCAACGGTAGCTTTTTGCCTTCGACGACAGCGCGATTGATCGTCACTTCGGCAATGTCTTCCCGGCTGGGGACATCGTACATAATGTCGAGCATGATGCGCTCGAGCATGGAACGCAACGCGCGCGCGCCGGTCCCTTTCGTCACCGCCTGAGCAGCAAGCGCCTTCAGCGCATCCTTCGTCACGCTCAGCCGCACACCTTCCATAGCGAAGAGCTTGGTGTACTGCTTCACCATCGCGTTCTTGGTTTCAGTGAGGATCGCGACCATCTCTTCTTCAGTCAGTGCGTCGAGCGCCGCGACGACCGGCAACCGTCCGATAAATTCCGGGATCATCCCGAAGGCCAGCAAATCTTCCGGCTCGACATGACGTACTGCTTCTTTGCGCAGCGCTTCTTCTACTTCCAATGTCGGACTGCCAAAACCCATCACTTTCTGGCCGATCCGCTTCTGCACGATCTTATCCAGACCGACGAAAGCGCCGCCGCAGATGAACAGAATTTTCTCGGTGTTCACCTGGATGTACTCCTGATGCGGATGTTTGCGGCCGCCCTGCGGGGGCACATTGCACGTGGAACCTTCGAGAATTTTCAGCAGCGCCTGCTGGACGCCTTCGCCGCTCACGTCGCGCGTGATCGAGACGTTATCAGTCTTGCGCCCAATCTTATCGATTTCGTCAATATAAACGATGCCGATCTCCGCTCGCTTCACATCGTAGTCGGCGTTTTGCAGTAGCCGCAGGATGATGTTTTCAACGTCTTCACCGACGTAGCCCGCCTCAGTCAGTGTGGTGGCATCGGCGATGCAAAATGGAACATCGAGAATCTTGGCCAGCGTTTTCGCCAGCAGCGTTTTACCCGAGCCGGTAGGTCCGATCAGCAAAATATTGCTCTTCTCGATCTCTACATCGGCAAACGGGTCCGGCTGAAACGAGGCCGAGTTATCGGAGCTGCCCCCTTGCAGCACGCGCTTGAAATGATTGTGGACCGCGACCGACAGCGTCTTCTTCGCCACATCCTGGCCAATGACGTATTGATCGAGCGCACGCCGGATCTCCGCCGGCTTAGGTACTCGAATATTCGATGATTGTCTGCGGGCATCTTCGTTCAACTCCTTATCGAGAATGCTTTTGCAAACGTTGATGCAGCTATCGCAGATGTAAACGCCGGGCCCGGCGATCAATTTACGTACTTCGGCGTGACTCTTTCCGCAGAAAGAGCACATCGTCAGATTGGAAGCGCGCGCCATGTTCCGGGGGAATTAAAGCAGCTACTATTCCCCTACTTTCCTCGGCAACGCTGCTTCCGCCACCGCCACTGCGCTGCGATCAGCGCCATCCGGCGTACTCGCCCCATCGAGCAGCTTCACTTCTTTGCGAGACTTGATCACCTCATCGACTAAACCATATCCCTTCGCCTCGGAAGCCGACATGTAATAGTCGCGATCCGAATCGATCCGCACCTTGTCCTCAGGTTGGCCGGTGTGCTGCGAAATAATCCGGATGAGACGCTTCTTCAGCTTGAACATGAACTCCACCGTACGCTCGACGTCGCTCGCCTGCCCCTGCGCGCCGCCACTCACCTGGTGGATCATGATGTCCGAGTTCGGCAGCGCGAAACGTTTGCCCTTTGTGCCAGCGCAAAGCAACACCGCCGCCATGCTCGCCGCCATACCAAGGCAGTAAGTCGTCACGTCGCACGTGAGAAACTGCATGGTGTCGTAAATCGCCAGCCCGGCCGTCACCGAACCGCCGGGCGAGTTGATGTAAAGGTTGATGTCTTTTTTCCCATCTTCCATTTGCAGGAAGAGCATCTGCGCGATCACCAGGTTGGCAATATGATCGTCAATGGGTGTGCCGATGAAAATGATCCGGTCCTTAAGAAGGCGCGAATAGATGTCGTAGGCACGTTCCCCGCGGCCAGTCTGCTCCACCACCATGGGAACGAGTACGCCTTGCGACAGGTTTTTGTTGTTAATGCTCATGTTTTTCACTCTGCGCGACCGCTTTGTCATCGCCGGCCGGCGCCATTTCGACGCTAACATTCGACTTCAGAAAATCAATTGTCTTGCCCAGCAGGATCTCTTCCACAAAGCCGTTGAACTCGTCCCGCTCCTGCATTTCACGTCGCAGTTTCTCCACCGTCACGTTATTGCGGGCAGCCTGCCGCCGAATGCGGTCGTCAATCTCTTCGCGCGTGACCTCTATCTTCTCCGCCTCGGCGATCCGGTGCAAAATGAAGTTGGTCTTGAGCCGGTTGGCTGCGAGTCCGCCGGCCCCTTCCACCAACTCTTTCTCCTTGCTTTTTAGGATCTCGTCCGAAACGCCGCGCTCGCGATTCCGATGCACCAGCTCAGCCAGTGCGCGGCGCGTTTCCCCGCGCAAAAGCTGCGGCGGCAGGTCAAATTGAGTACGCTCATGCAGCGCACGAATGATCTGCGATTCCTTCGCATGCTCGATTGCGTGCTCCTTCTCATGCTCGAGATCGTGGTGAACCATCTCGCGCAAATCAGCTAACGACTTGCCTTTCGCCAGCTTGCCCGCCCATTCATCACTCACTTCCGGCAGAACACGCTGTTTCACCTCGCGCAACGTCACGGCGTAATCCGCTTTCTTGCCGGCCAGTTCGGGCACCGGCAGATCCGCCGGGAAATTCACGATTACGAGACGCGTCTCATCCCTGTTCATTCCGATGATCTGCTCGCAAAAATTCGGCAGGAAATTATTTGGGGCGACGCGCAGCCAGAACTTTCTGCCGCCGTGCAAATTCTTGCTCGCTTCCGGCGCAATCTCGCTCACCGGTTTGCCGTCGATCGTTCCTTCAAAATCGATGACGGCAAAATCTTCCATGGCGAGCGGCCGCGCCGGCTGGACATCGATAAAATCTGCCGATTGCTCCCGCAGCCGGTCGAGCGCGGCGCACAATTCCTCGTCCGTCACTTCCGGCGTCGGTACTTGCACGGTAATGTTCTTGTACTCAGGCAACGCGAACTCCGGCGCGGTGATCACCAGCGCATCGAAACGCAGCGCTTTCTCGTTGGTGAACTCGACGCCTTCGATGTTGGTCAGCGAAACAACACGCAAATGCTCCTCGTTAATCGCCTGCCGGTAAGCCTGCGAGACCAGCCGCTGCGTTACCTCATTCTGTATCTCCTTGTGAAACTTCGCCTCCACGATCCGGCGCGGCGCTTTGCCGGGGCGATAACCTGGCAGCCGCGCCTGCCGCGAATACTGGTCCGCAATTGAATTCCACTCCTTTGTCACCTGCTCCGGGGGCAGCTCGACATGCAATGTAGCTGTCGAATTCGCCTCGCGTTTCACTTCAACTTTCATGGAAGCGCGAAGTTAGCTGGGTAGTTGCGCACGGGCAAACAAGCGCTGTGCTCCCGAGCTAAGTCGAGGGATCCGGCGAACTGACCAAAGAGTACCGCGGATTCTTCGACTCCGCTGCGCTCCGCTCAGGATGAGACGGTGGAGACACGCCGTCCCTGCACAAACACGTCGCGCACCAGCGATATGCCGAACCAGTACGCGATCTCGCGATAATCCGCGCAATCGTAGATCACAAAATTCGCCAGCTTTCCCTGCTCGAGCGAGCCAATTTCGTGCGCGCGACTCAAGCTGGCCGCGGCATTGATCGTCGCCGCCGTAATCGCTTCCGCCGGGCTCAGGGTCATCTGCGTCACCGCCAGCGAGAGCATCATCGGCATCGATGTACTCGGTGACGAACCGGGATTGAAATCGCTTGCAAGTACGACGGCCAGGCGGGCCTGAATCATGGCACGGGCGTCCGGGTACTTGTGCGAACCGAGCGCGTACACTGAGCCGGGTAAAAGTACCGGCTGCACATTCGCGCTGGCTAGCGCCGCGATCCCATCGCGGTCAGTTTGCTCGAGGTGATCTGCCGTGGTTGCTCCAAACTCCGCCGCGAGCGCTGCGCCGCCGCCGTTCGTGAGTTGGTCAACGTGCATGCGCAGCTTCAATCCGGATCGCTTTGCTGCCTCGAGTACGAGGCGGCTACTCTCAAGATCGAAGTACCGTTGCTCGCAAAAGACATCGCAGTACTCCGCTAGTTTCTGCGCGGAAACGCGCGGGAGCATTTCGTTGATCACGAGCTGTACATAAGTTTCGCGATCCGTTTCCGCAGGAACGGCGTGCGCGCCGAGAAATGTCGGCACGGTTTGCAACGGCGTTTCCCTGCCGATACGGCGAATCACCCGCAGGATCTTTAGCTCGTCTTCACGCGTGAGCCCGTAGCCGGACTTCGCTTCCACCGTTGTCGTTCCATTTCGCAGAAACCAATCCGCACGTTTTCGAGCTAACGAGAACAATTCGTCTTCGCTTGCGGCGCGGGTCGCCCGCACCGTTGTCTGGATCCCGCCGCCGCGCTGCGCAATTTGCTCATACGTTTCGCCGCGAGCGCGCGCCTCAAAATCGTCGAGCCGATTTCCGGCAAACACGAAATGGGTGTGGGCATCGACAAAACCGGGCAAGACTACGCAGCCCCGCGCATCAACAACTTCCGTATGCTGATCACAGCTCTTCTCGATCTCCGCGCTCGTGCCGACTCGAGCAATGCGCTCGCCTTCCACGAGCAGTGCGCCATCGGCAATAATCGCCAGTTCTCGCAGTTCATTTCCGCGTCGCGCGTGCGCGGGACCGCGTAGCGTGACGAGCTGCGCCGCGTGCACAACCGCGAGCATGATCAGCTCAGCTTCTCGTCCACCACTTTGCGGATCGCTTCAAAACGCGCGCCCGATTCGGCCATGATCCTGCTCGCTTGTTGCGCGATGTAGAATTTGAACTGCTGGTCCTGCAACCCGGCAAGATTTATCCTGACGTTCAACGCCGCTCCTTCGATGCATGCACCGACAGCGAGCGCGCCGACACCCGCATCGGAAACGGACGCGGGATTTCCGTTCTTCGCCATTTCATCGAGCAACTCATACGAGCGCGCAGCAGTCTGCATCACGCGCAATGGCACTTCTGTGGCATTCTTGTTCGCCACCTCGATTGCTGCGGCGCGGGCCGCCTTTTCCTCGTCCGTTTTCTTCGGCAAAGCGAACGCCGCCATCACTTGATTGAATGCAGTTGTATCTTCATCGACGAGCCGCAGCATTTCGTCCTTCAACTGCTGCGCCTTCACCGCCCAGTCGCTGAAGTACGGCAGTTGCGTTTCCCACCCGCGTTTGGCAGCGGACAAGTTCGCGACCATTCCACCTAACGAGACGCCAAGCGCGCCGATCAGCGCCGCCACCGAGCCGCCACCCGGCGCTGGTGAATCGCTCAGCGTCTCGTTACAAAACTGACGCAGGCTCAGTTGCACCAGTGATCGCTTCGGCGTTGCCGCTGCCATTTTCAGCTCGATGACTTTCTCCTCCGGCACAAACGGCTTCAGCTCGCGCAATCCCATGGAACGAATCGCGATCTCGATCAGTTCTTCATCGCTCGCGCCTTCTGACCAGTTTTGCTTGCGCAGAAAATAACGCCCCGCATCGAGCAGGCTCTTTTTCGGAATCATCCCGACGATTTCCGATCCCGTGACGCGAAGTCCGCGTTTATGCGCAGATTCGCAACAAGCGTCAAAAGCTGCATGGAGCGGCGTCTCGCCGATATTCGTCAGGTTCATCGAAACCTGTGCCGTCCCGTACTCTTCCACGAACCAGCCGATCGCCTTCACATGATTGAGCGTTCCCGGAATGCGCACCGGCTCACCCTTGTCATCCAGCACCGGCTTGCCTGTCGGAGTACCGTCTTCCGTCTTGACGCGGCCTTGCTCGCGCACGTCAAAGGCCACCGAGTTCGCCCGCCGCGTTGATCGCGTATTGAGGTTGACATTGAACGCGATCAGGAAATCGCGTGCGCCGATCACTGTCGCGCCGGACTTTTCATTCAACTCTGCCGGCCCGAAATCCGGCTTCCACTCCGCCAGTCGGATTTTCTTTCCGAGATTTTCGTACTCACCTGCGCGAATATTCACGAGATTCCGACGCGCCTCACTCTTCGCTGTGCGTTCGTAGAGGTAAACCGGAATCCCAAGCTCATCGCCCACCCGCTTCGCGAGCTTCTCCGCGCAGGCGATCGCCTCTTCCATGCTCACGTTGCTGACGGGGATGAACGGGCAAACGTCCGTCGCGCCCATGCGCGGGTGTGCGCCGGAATGCTTGCGCATATCGATCAACTCCGCCGCTTTTTTGATCCCGCGAAATGCCCCTTCAACCACCGCATCCGGTTCACCGACGAAAGTTACGACCGTTCGATTCGTGCTCGCGCCCGGATCAACATCCAGGAGCGAGACACCGTCAGCTGGTGCAATCGCCTCGGCGATTTGCCTGATGATTTCCTTATCGCGCCCTTCGGAAAAATTCGGAACGCATTCGATCAGCCGCTGCATACTCAATCGCGCGGCGAAGGACGGACGGGAATTTGGATCTGCGCTTGTTGAGCAAAGCCGATCGCACGTGAGTACCCTGCGTCCGCGTGCCGCAAAATGCCCATGCCGGGATCGCTGGTCAGCACGCGTTCGAGGCGACGCTTCGCGCTGTCGCTGCCGTCCGCGACAACCACCATGCCGGCGTGTTGGGAGTAGCCAATGCCCACGCCGCCGCCGTTGTGAATCGAAACCCATGATGCGCCGGCCGCGGTGTTAACAAGCGCGTTCAATAACGGCCAATCAGCGATAGCGTCGCTCCCGTCGAGCATGCCTTCCGTTTCGCGGAATGGCGATGCGACCGAGCCGGTGTCGAGATGATCCCGGCCGATGACGATCGGTGCTTTCAATTCAGCGCGGCGCACGAGTTCGTTGATGGCGACGCCAAATTCGGCGCGTTCACCGTAGCCCAGCCAGCAAATGCGAGCCGGCAGACCCTGGAAATGGATGCGTTCTTTCGCCAGCTTCATCCAGCGCGCGAGAATCTGGTTCTTCGGGAAAAGCTCGAGCGCGAGCGCATCGGTGCGCGCGATGTCCTCCGGATCGCCGCTCAGTGCGACCCAGCGGAATGGCCCTTTGCCTTCGCAGAATAGTGGCCGGATGTACTCAGGGACGAAGCCAGGAATGTCGTAGGCGTTCTCGACCCCAGCTTTGCTCGCCTGAGTACGGATGTTGTTGCCGTAATCAAAGGTGATGGCGCCGCGTTTTTGCAGGTCGAGCATGGCACGCACGTGCTCGGCCATCGCCTGCATCGACCGCTTGATATATTCGTCCGGATTGCTGGTGCGCAACGCGAGCGCGTCAGCTAACGAGATCCCATTCGGCACATAACCATTCAGCGCATCGTGCGCGCTGGTTTGATCAGTAAGCAAATCGGGCACGAAATCGCGCTTCACCATTTCGGCTAAAACGTCCGCGCAATTTCCGATTAGCCCGACTGAGACTGCCCGGTCAGCGTTCTGCACCAGCTCCAACGCTTCCCCCAGCGAGTGGGCGATGTGATCGCAGTACCCGGTGGCAAGGCGTTTCTCAATCCGTGCCGGATCAACTTCGATGCCGATGAAGTTCGCCCCGTTCATCGTCGCCGCGAGCGGTTGGGCGCCGCCCATTCCGCCGAGGCCGCCGCTGACGATGAGCTTGCCTTCGATGCTGCCGCCGAAATATTTTTCCGCCGCCGCCGCAAACGTCTCAAATGTGCCCTGCACGATTCCCTGGCTTCCGATGTAAATCCACGAGCCGGCGGTCATCTGGCCGTACATGGTGAGGCTGAGGCGCTCGAGTTTGTTGAACTCGGGGTAATTACTCCAATGACCCACCAGGTTTGAATTGGCGATCAGCACGCGCGGCGCTTCCTCATGAGTACGGAATTTGCCCACGGGTTTGCCTGATTGCACGAACAGCGTCTCATCGTTCTCCAGCTCGCGCAGGGAGCGCACGATGGCATCGAAACATTCCCAGTTTCGCGCGGCCCGGCCGGTACCGCCATAAACGATCAGTCGCTCTGGCGCTTCGGCGACTTCCGGATCGAGATTGTTCATGAGCATGCGCAGCGCAGCTTCCTGCTGCCAGCCCTTGCAAGTGCGTTCGTTACCGCGCGCCGCGCGTATCGCTCGTTTTCCGCTCATGATTCGCGGTCAAATTCGCCGCGCCGAATGGCGGATGCAATCTCCGCAATATCGTTAGCAAGCGAACGATCCTGAACGAGCGGTCGCACGTACTTTCTCACCAGCGCGTGCGCTCGTTCCACACCGACACCGGCTTTGAGCGGACGTCGGTGCTCGAGCGCTTCCGCGCCAGCGATCAGCTCGATGGCAAGCAAATGTTCGGCGTTATCGACAATTCTGCGCAGCTTTGTCGCCGAGGTCATTCCCATGGAGACGTGATCTTCGCGACCCGCCGAAGTGGGCAGATTGTCCACACTCGCAGGATGAGCGAGAACTTTTGCTTCATTGAGCAAAGCGACCGCGACGACCTGCGCAATCATCATTCCAGATTGCAATCCTGGTTGTCGCGCGAGAAACGCCGGTAACCCGTAGCTCAGGTCCGGGTTCACCATGCTTTCGGTGCGCCGTTCGCTGATGCTCATCAGATCGGTCACAGCGATGGCTGCGTAATCAAGCGCCTGCGCCAGCGGCGCGCCGTGGAAATTTCCGCCAGAAATCACCGCATCACTTTCGGGAAAAACGAGCGGGTTATCGGTCGCGCTGGCGCTCTCGATCGCGAGTACATTATCGACATAGGCAAGCGTATCGCGCACCGCGCCGTGCACCTGCGGAATGCAGCGCAAACTGTAAGCGTCCTGCACGCGCGGATCATTCTCGCGATGTGATTCGCGGATTTCGCTGTCGCGCAAGAGTTCGCGCATGTGCGCGGCAACTTCGATTTGGCCAGGATGCGGGCGGGCTTGATGTAAGCGCGCATCGAAGGCGTGCGGCGTGCCCATGAGCGCTTCGAGCGTCATGGCCCCCGCGAGATCAGCCACTCGCGCGAGCCGCTGCGCGCGCACGAGCGCCAGACCGCCGACGGCGTGCATCGCCTGAGTACCATTCAACAATGCCAGGCCGTCCTTTGCTTCCAGCGCGATCGGTTTTATCCCGCTTTGCGACAGTGCGTCTTCGGAGGCAATGCGCTCGCCGGCAAAAAAGCATTCACCTTCGCCGACGACTGTCAGCGCGAGATGCGCGAGGGGCGCGAGATCGCCGCTGGCGCCGACCGAGCCTTTCTCCGGAATGACCGGATGGACATGACGATTGAGCAGCTCGCAAAGAAACTCGACGACACCGAGACTTACCCCGCTGAAGCCGAGGGCCAGGACATTGGCACGTAGCAGAATCATCGCCCGTACTTCGGGAATCGAGAGAGGGGGCCCAACACCGCAGGCGTGGCTTCTAACGAGATTCAGCTGCAACTGCCGCAGCGCATCGGGCGCAATCCGAACGTCGGCGAAACGGCCGAAACCGGTGCTGATTCCATAAACGACATCACCGCGTTCGAGGATTTTTTCTACGACACTGCGTGAACGCCGGATTCGTTCCCGTACTTCTTCGCTCAGTGTGACCGGCTCGTCACTGCGCGCGATCGCGTGCAGCTGTTCGAGTGAAATTTGAGCCCCGGAAATTTCCACGGGTTAATGGTTACCGTCATCGCAAGCGAAGTCGAGCAACGGCGTCGCGTAACTTGCCGCAACATTCATCGTAATTCCTTGCTGCGCTTCGCTCCACGAGCGTGCCAGAAAAAGAAAGGCCAGGCCGCAAGCGACCTGGCCTTCCGAAAACCATCCGCAGATGGAACTCTTTACTTCGAGTAGCTGCGTGTCGTGCCAGCCGAGGTGCTGGTGGACATCGATTCCTTCTTCTGCGCGCAGGCGCCCAAGCTTAAGGCGCCAGCCAAAACGGCCACGATCATGACTGCTTTTAAAATCCGCATTCTGTGTTTCACCCCTTTCGTAGCTGGTTGCTGCCGAGCTTTGTAAGTGTAGTCGTGCGAGCGCGCAACGTATTTTTCCGCCGCGCTTGACGCCTCACTGACTAATCTTCACAGGCGTTCCCACTTCGACCAAACCAAAAAGCTCGATAACATCTGCGTTTCGCATGCGAATGCAGCCGTGGCTGTCAGCCTGACCAATTTTCTCCTCCCACCTGGTGCCATGAATGTAAATGTAACGCGCACGCGTGTTGGCGTTCTGCGGCTCAACCCCGTCCAGCCAGAGAATGCGGGAGGTGATGTGATCCTCCGTATCCGGCAGCGGATCGTCCGCGCCAAGAGGGACGCGTCCGACGAAAATCGTGTTTACCGGCATGCCCGCGCCAATCTTGTCACTGATACGGAATTCGCCCAATGGTGTTTTCCTGCTGCCCGGCTCTGTTCCGACCCCAAACCGTGATGTCGAAACGGGGTAACGCCGTATAACCTCGCTGCCGCGGCGCAGCTCAAGCTCCTGTCTGGCAATAGAAACGTGGATGCTGCTTTTTTGCATCGCGATAGCAGTGCCCTACTTTGCCGCTGAATGAGTACAGGCTATCACGTCGCCATTGTAGGAGCGAGCGGCGCAGTCGGCACGGAAATCTTGCGCATGCTGGAGCAGCGCGCATTTCCCGTCTTGTCGTTGCGCGCCTTCAGCTCGCGGCGTTCGGCGGGAAAGCGTATCACCTTTGCTGGCGAACAGATTGCCCTCGAAACGCTGACTGCCGACTCGCTTCGCGGCATTGATCTTGCCCTGTTCAGCGCCGGTGGCGCAATTTCGCGTGAATTCGCGCCCATCGCGCGCGACGCCGGCGCGATCGTGATCGATAACTCCTCGACCTTCCGGATGGAACCTGACGTGCCGCTGGTCATTCCGGAGATCAATGGGGCTGACGTGAAACAACACCGCGGCATTATCGCGAATCCGAATTGCACGACGGCGATTGCGCTAATGGCGATCTACCCGCTGCACCGCGCCTTTCATGTGCAGCGCGTTTTTGGCGCGAGCTACCAGGCAGTGTCGGGCAGCGGCGCGCGCGCCATGGCGGAGCTGGAGCAGCAGGTTCGTTCGATTGCTAACGATCAGCCGGCGCGCAGCGAAGTTTACCCTCACCAAATTGCTTTCAACGTTCTGCCGCAGGTGGATTCATTTCTGGAGAACGGCTACACGAGGGAAGAGATGAAAATGCAGGACGAAGGCCGGCGCATCATGCATCATCCGGAATTCCGTGCCTCCATCACTTGCGTGCGGGTGCCGGTGTACCGCGCCCATTCCGTCGCTCTCACTGCGGAGTTCCGAGATCCAGTCTCGCTCGCGCGGGCGAGAGAAGTGCTGGCGAAAGCGCCCGGCCTTGAACTCGTTGATGAGCCGACGCGAAATCTCTACCCCATGCCGCTGCACGTCGCCGGAAGGGAAAATTGCGAAGTGGGGCGGGTGCGACGCGATTGCGCCTTAACAAACGGGCTCGCGTTCTGGGTTTGCGGCGATCAGCTACTGAAAGGCGCAGCGCTGAACGCAGTACAGATTGCGGAGCTGCTTTAACTCGGCGCAGAACAACACTCAGCGCGAGTCACTGTCCGCCGGCGTCATTTCCAGATTCAAGACCTGAAATGGGGCGAGTTGAAACGTGTGCCGTTTGCCCGTACTCAGCCTGATTGGCGCGGCGTTGCGATCGCGGGTCCACGGGCTGTGCGCGAGGAAAGATTTCGCCGCACCGGCGGGCACCTCGAAAACCTGTGCCAGATCCAGGGCGATCTCGTGCGGACTCGCCGAGGGATTTCGCAATGTGAGAATCCCGTTGCGTGGCGACCATGCCGCCCAGCCGTAAACTTCAAGCTGTTTGGGGTTCCCGCCGACCCAGTGGGAATCCACCAAAACGTCTGCGTTAGCGCGCGACCATTCCGCCGCTTCAGCGATCGTGTCCCAATTGGCCGTACTTAACAGTAACGGCGTGATGTACATTTCCTGCAATCCAGTCCCGCTGCCGAAATAGCTGTGTACTTCATCGGCGAAGTCGTTCTGCGGATCGGTCTCGAGGTTCTTCGCTTTTTGCGCGTAGATCATCCCGTGCAGCATCACTGAGTTCAGCGGGTAGAGCGGACCCGCCTTCACGATGCCGGCGTAGGTGTCTGCGTCACGATACGTGATCCATTGCTGCCGTTTGGTGCCGACACCCGCGAAATCGTGGTCTTCGCCGCCGCGCCAGACTGAATCAGCGTAGCGAAGCCAGAACGGAGACGCATAAGTACCGGTGGTCAGGTTGATGAAAATGTCCGGCTTCTCCGCGCGCAAATCATCCATGAGCTGGATGGCGGCGCTGAAATCGGAATCAAATTCGCTCCCGGGAATGGCGCTGTTCACGTTGCCGGTGCCGTCGATCTTTAACTGGTTGATGTTGTACTCACGCACCATCTGCATAACTGCATCGTGGAAACGCCGGTAGTATTTCGGACCAGAGAGCGCGAAACCGGTCTTGTTCGTTTCGTAACCTTGCTCCTTCCCGAACTTCACCCGTTGATCATGCGGTTTGCCGTAACCGCCCCATGGTGAAATCCAAACGCCGATGCCGGCGCCGTACTTGGCGGCTGCTTCACGCAGTGGCGCGAACCCGCGCGGAAAGCCGGAATGAAACTGCCAAAGCGTTGCCGGTTCATCCCAACCATCATCGAAAAGGTAGGAATCAATCGTCACGCCGCGGTTTTGATGAAGCTCGATCCCGAAGGCCTTGATGCGATCGAGCGCGGCCGATTCGTCGTACTTGGAAAAGTACCCGATGTCGTACCATGAATTGTAATGCAGGAACGTGCGATACGGGTGCGCGCGCTCACGTTCGATGTAAGCCAGGAAGTCGCGGCGCATTTGGCCGACCCGCGCCACGCCCATGACCGATGAGTACGTCACCGTCGTTCCTTTGCGCAAAGGCAACTCACGTTCGATCCATGCCGCTGCCTGCCCGCCGTCTGCCGTGCTTTCGGAGAGTGGATGCTCGAAGCCGAAATAAAACGTGCCCGCGATGATCGGCGAACCTTTCACCGTGCCTGCTACGCGCGCGCCGCTGGCGTTCAAATCAATCAGGCGTACTTCGGTGATCGGTAAATCTTCGCGCTCTGAACTGATGGTGATTTCCTGCCGAATGTATTGCGAGCCGTCGCTCAAAATGGCACGCCAGCGGATTTGAATGCTCGCGTCAGCATTCCGCAAATCGGCAACTAGTTGCATTCCGCCGATCCGTTCGGCCATTCTGGAGGCGCTTGCGTTTGCGGCCACTTTCTCGGTGCGAAGTGGACCGGCTGCGCTCATTTCCGACGAGCCCAGCTTCGTGCCGTCGCGCAGCAGCAGCGTAAATAGCTCGGGAGGCAGAACGATCCGTTTATGGTTGATCAGATCATCAAACTCGACGGCTCGAATTTTGTTCTCGGCCGTTGCCCAAACCGCGGTGACGTTGTTGTTCCCGAGACGAACAGTTTTTTCCTGCTGACCGTGCGCAAACGCGAGCCCTGAAAAAGAGAACGCCACGATTAGCAACGACATTGTTCGGCTCATCACGCTGGATAACGCCACATCACTCGTTTCTTCGCGAAAGCGCCAGTTTGTAATTCGTGGCGCTAATCGGTTCCGTGAGTATGCGAAAACGGCCCCGGCGGAAACTCCGGGGCCGTTGCGTAAATTTTCCGCCCTATTGAGGAGCGGGCGTTTTCTCGCCCTCCTTCTTCTCCTTGCGGTTTTCCGGAGCCGGCCTGCCCTGCTCGCGTTGCTGTGCCTCGGGCCGCTGCGTCTCGGGCCGCTGCGTCTGTGGGCGTTGCTGCTGAGGTTGCGCACGCTCCGGGCGTTCTTGCGCCGGCTGGCGGCGAGCCTCAGGTTCGGCGCGCTCGCCACGAGGTGCGGCCGGTTGTGCGCCGCCGGCGTTGGGTCGTGGCGCAGTTTGCGTTTCCCGCCTCTCCTGTGTCTCACGGGGGGCGGCCCGTTGCTCCTGCGCGTTTTGCCGTACTTCGGCGTTTCGGCGCGCGTTTTCGGCATTCGCGTTTTCACCGCGGGCGGCGCGGTTCAGCTCCTTGCGTTCGTTTTGCGCGCCCATGTTCGGGGATGGCGTTGCGGCTGGACCGGCGTTCTGCTCGCGTTTGTTGCCCTTGTGCTGGCCGGCATTCTCAGGCCGCTCGCGGTTTGGATTCGCACCTTCAGCATTCACCGACGGGCTTCTGTTCGGCACTGGGGAAACAGCGTTGCGGTCGTTCTGAGCACCGCGATTTTTGCCTTTACCTTGTTGCGCTCCTTCGTTGGCGGTCACCGGAGAAGTCGCAGGGGCAACGCTCGCCTCGGCCTGCCCTGCTCTCGCCCGGCCTTTGCCACCACGGTTGCCCTGAGTGGCAGCAGCGTTCGTTCCTGGAGCAGCGCTCGCCGCGGCCGCGGCAGCAGCAGGGTTCGCATTCGCCGGCTGAATATTCGGTTTGGGAATGTTTTTCGCATTCTGCGTTTTGAAGCTCTGCTCGAGCTTGGCCTTCTCCGCGGGATTTATTCCAGCCCAGCCCTTCTCCACTTTGGGCTGCTGGATGGTTGCTTTCACCTGCTTGGGTGCAACGCCCGCCGCGGCTTTCTGGAGTTTCATCGGCGCGGCGACCAGCAGTTGATTTCCCTGCACCTTGGTCACGCTGCCGTTCTGGATTGCCTGCATCGGGTTCACGTTCTCCCGCTCGAGCTTCAACCGCTGGATCGGGCGAACTGAGTACCGGCTTACCGTTGCATAATCCGGCCCATAATTGTACACCGCAGAGTTATTGTAGGTAATGTTCGTCACGTTCACCGTGTTGTTGATGATGGTGACGTTTTGATCAGGCGCGAGGATGCGGTCACGCAGCACCGGCTCGCCGATATAGCGCAGATCGATGAAATTGTAGAACGCCGGCCCGATGCCGAACTCCACGTCCACGTGCCCAGTGATCGGCGTACTTTCGTAAACCACTTCACCGCCGGCAGGAGGTAATGGCGCCCATCCTACGTAATCGCCACCCGTGCGCCATGAAACCCAGGCCGGCGCCCATTCCGTTCCGGGCACCCAGACCCAGCCATAATCAGCCAGGCGCGCCCAGCGTCCGTAATGGTAAGTGGCCCAACCAAAATCCTCGTAGCTTACCCAGGTCCAGCCCTGGTCCGTGTAGGCCCAGTAACCATCGGTGTACGGGCGCCAATTCGGATCAGTGGCGACATCGGGCTGCCAGACGTAGCCATAATCGGCGACCTGGTACCAGTTGCCGCCGTTCAGATTGTTATAGAAAAGATCGACCGAGACGTCGTCAGCCTGGGCCGGCTGCAATGCCGGGAGCACAAGCGCGCACAATGCGAGAAGTGGTAGGAATCGTTTCATAGCGTTTCGTTGTTGCACCTATAGACAACAATCGGTTCTGCTTTATTCACGGCCGCCTCGTTCGCTCGAGTGCCCGGCGGGATCCGCGAAATTAACGTGGCCGCAGCACCACGAACGAGCGTACGCGATGACGGCAGACCGAAAGTACGTGCGCGCTGTCACCGTCGAGGCCGCTCACGATTTTGTTGAACTCCGCCACTGATCTCACCGGCTGCTGATCTACTTCTTCGATCACATCACCCTTTTGCAGCTGAGGAGAATCCGCGGCCGTGACCACCACGCCGCTGATCGCGTTCGGCAAATCAAGTTGTCGCGCTAGCTGCGGCGTCAGCTCATCCACGCGAATAGTACCGAGCGCGCTTGCCTCATCCTGCTCTGGTTGATTCGCGGGTGGACTTGGTTGCGGCTGAAACGGATTCCGCGGATTTGGCTGGCCGGGTCGCGGAATTGCCCGCGCTGTCTGGAAATCCGCCGGCTGCTCGCGCAACTCGGTTGAGACACGCACCGGCTTGCCGTTGCGCTCGATCTCGAGGTCGATCTTTTTGTTCAACTCCGTTTGCGCGACAAGCGAGCGCAGCTCCGGGAAACTTTTCACGTCGTGCCCATTAAACTTCCGGATCACGTCACCACGTTGCAGTTGCGCGTCGGCGGCGGGTGAACCAGGAACAACATCGCCGACGACCACACCATCGGCATTTACCGCGGGCAATCCGTTACCATCGATCTGCGCCTGAATGCCGAGATACCCGCGGATGATTCGCCCCCGCTTCAGCAAACTTTCCATCGCCACTTTCACCGTGTTCGATGGAATGGCGAAGCCGATTCCCTGTGAGCCACCCGAACCGGAAATGATTGCAGTGTTGATGCCGATGACTTCGCCCTGGAGATTGATCAATGGGCCGCCGCTGTTTCCTGGGTTGATGGCCGCGTCGGTTTGCAGGAAATCGCCAAATCCATCCACGCGATTGGGGCGCCCTTTCGAGCTGATAATTCCCTGGGTGACTGTTTCCTCAAACCCGAATGGATTGCCCACCGCGAGGACCATGTCGCCGGGCTGGACGGCATCCGAATCGCCGAGCTTCAGCGGCTTCACCGTGGGATCATCGATCTTTAGTACTGCGAGATCGACTTGCGCATCGCTGCCCACCAGCCGCGCTTTTCTCGTGCGCCCATCAGCTAGTTGCACTTCGATGTCGTCCACCTGATCGACAACATGATTGTTGGTGATGATGTGGCCTTCGTTCGTCACGATCACGCCGGTACCTAACGAATTCTGGACCGTCGCTTCATCGTTGGGATTGCGGAACTGACGGGGGCGCCCGAAAAAGTACTCGAACGGATCGAGCGCGTACTGGCGCCGCACAGCAATTTTCTTCGAGGTTTTTACGCTGACGACGGATGGCACGACATGCGCCACGAGGTTGCGCCGCTCGCGATTAAATTCCTCGAGAGTACCGATTTGTTTCGCGTCGACGGGCGGCGCCGTCGCGAGGGAGTACTTCTCCGGAGCGCGTTCGGGCTCAGCAAGCCCGCCGTGCTTCATCCGGTAGTCGTAGAGCAACGAAATACCGAGGCTCACCAGCACGACAAAAACTAAAAACTTCAAAAGGTTCTTCATCAGCTCACATGCGAAAACAGTTGTTCCTGTCGTTCGACAATCAACGAGCGGAAACGTTGATTTTCCGGCCGCTCCAGCAGCGGATCGCCCTCGATGATTTGCACTGCTGCCGCCCGTGCCCGGCGCATCAAAGCGGCATCGCGTTTTAAATCGCCGAGCTTGAACTCCGGCAGACCGCTTTGCGCCGTGCCGAGCAAATCTCCCGGGCCGCGCAACTCCCAGTCAGCTTCCGCGATCTCGAACCCGTCCGTCGTTCTCTCCATCACAGCCAGTTTCGCCAGCGTATCCGGCGATTTCTCCGCCGTTAGCAGCAAACAGTGCGACACGTGCGCGCCGCGCCCCGTGCGCCCGCGCAGTTGATGCAGCTGTGACAAGCCAAAGCGCTCCGCGTTTTCGATCAACATGACCGTCGCATTCGGAACATCCACGCCCACTTCGATAACGGTTGTCGAGACGAGCGCACGCGTTTCGCCGGCGCGAAAACGTTCCATGATCGCCTGCTTTTCTGCCGGCGCCACCCGGCCGTGCAAAAGCTCGCAGGTAAATGGACGGAGCCGCTCCTGCCAGGCGGAGAATTCGTGCGCTGCCGCTTTGGATTGCAGCTTTTCGCTTTCGTCGATCAACGGGTAAACAATGTAAGCTTGACGGCCGTTTTTCAGTTCATCCCGGATAAGGTTCACTGCTTCGCCGATCTGGCCTGCGCCTAAAACGCCCGTATGAATTTTACCGCGACCGCGCGGCATTTCGTCGATCGTAGAAACATCGAGATCGCCGTAGATCGTCATCGTTAACGTCCGCGGAATCGGGGTTGCCGTCATCACCAGCACGTCTGGCGCCGGCTCACGAGCCGTCAACTTCGCCCGCTGCGAAACACCGAACTTATGCTGCTCGTCAACGACCGCGAGACCCAGGCGCGAGAACTCCACGCTGTCATAAAGCAGCGCATGCGTGCCGACGATGATTTGCGGCGCGTCCCCATTCAGCAGTGGAAAAAATGATTCGTCCTGTCGCGCCGCGGTGCGTAGCGCAATGCTGAGGCCGAGCGGCACGAGCCAGCGGCAGAGTACGTCGTAATGCTGCTCGGCGAGAATTTGCGTGGGCGCCATCAGCGCCGCTTGTCCGCCGCTTTCCACGGCCAACAGCATCGCTGCAATCGCGATGACCGTTTTTCCCGAACCGACATCGCCTTGCAGCAACCGGTTCATCGGGGCGCCCCGCTCCATGTCACTGCGAATTTCGCTGAGTACGCGTTTCTGCGCGGGAGTAAACGCGAATGGCAGCGAGCGGATGAATCGCTCAACGAGATCGCCGCGCGCCGCATGCCGCTGGCCTGAGCGCATGGCATTTTGCGCGTGTTGCCATGCCACTTGCATTTGCATGCCGAAGAATTCGCTAAGTACGAGCTTCTCGCGCACAGCGCGCAACTGCGCCTCGCTCTCCGGAAAATGGATGTGGCGAAGCGCTTCGCCTTTCAGGCAGGCGCCGTTTTGCAGCTGAACCGGCAACGGCACGTCAGCACCTGCCACGTTCGACTCCTCCAGCACCCGATAGATGAGCGAGCGCAAGACGCGTTGAGACAAACCTTCCGTGGCCGGGTAAATGGGTGTGATTCGCCGGAAATGAATCAGCAGCTCGTCGTCGTTCTCGATGACTTCAAATTCTGGGTGATCAAGGATGAGCCGCGCTCCTTTGCGTTTCACCTTCCCGAAAACCACCAGCCGGTGCCCCGTGGCGATCATCTTCTGCACGTAATGCAAGTTGAACCAGCGGCACGTGAGCGGCTGGCTCAGCGCGTGGGCGCTTTCCTCCTCGAGTACCGCTTCAAAAATCTTGCGGCCGCCGAACCGCATCAGCCGTGTCTTTGTCACTTCGCCGCATAAGCAGACCGGGCCGGCCGTTTCATCTCGCGGGAAACCTGCGAACTCTCGCCGGTCTTCATGCCGGCGCGGGTAATGCGTGAGCAAATCACGCACGTTGGCGACATGCAGCCGGCGCAAGGCTGTGATGCGCGGCCGCGGAATCCAGCTCAGTTCTTCCAGCGATGTCTCCGGCTCAATCATTCACATTCCAGTGCCGCCGCACTCCGCAACCCCTGCACCTGCAACTGGAGGCGCGCTTCGCCCTGGTACTCATTCGTCAGGATGCGGTAAGCGACATCCCACGGCGGTGAAGGCAACGGTTCCGCTGCCCCATCGAAAAAGATCGCACGCTGATGCCAGTTATTCTGTTTCAACTTCAACGCCAGGTGCCGTTCACCACAAACGCGCGGCGGCGCGCCCGGCTCGACCACGCGCGAAACAAAAACCGGCTGCGGATTGGCATTGCCGAAGGGCTGTAGCATTTCATGCCAGTGTAGCAGCTCGAAACTGACATCACGCAACGTCAGCTCGGCATCGAGATGCAGCCGCGGCGTGAGCGCCTCTTCCCCCAACTGCGCGCGGGCGGCCTGAAGAAAACGCTCGCGGAATTCCGGCAGCTTTTCTTCGCGTAAGGAAACGCCGGCAGCCATTTCGTGACCGCCGAATTTTTCCAGCGCATCGCTGCACTGAGCGAGCGCGCTCACCAGCGAACAACCCTCTATGCTGCGCCCGCTGCCTTTCCCGGCGCCGGTCTCATCGAAGCCAATGATAATTGTCGGACGATAGTACTTGCGCGCGATGCGGGAGGCGACGATGCCCAGCACGCCCGGGTGCCAGCCGCGCGCGCCTAGTACAATCGCGGCATCGCTTACGCCGCCGTACTCAAGCTGCTCTTCCGCTTCGGCCAAAAGTTTTGTTTCCACTTCCTGGCGCTCGCGATTCCGGGAGTCGAGTTCTCGGGCGAGCTCTTCTGCTTCGCTGTCGTCATCGGTGAGCAGCAATCGTAACGACTTCTCGGCTGTGTCGAGACGCCCGGCGGCGTTCAGCCGCGGCCCTAAACGGAACCCGATGTCCTCGGGCATGATCGGCGGGTTCACGCCCGCCGCTTCCATCAGCTTAACGATTCCTCGCCGCGTGGATTGAGCCAGCGCAACCGATCCCTTTTTGACAAAGATGCGGTTCTCGCCCTCCAGCGGTACAATGTCCGCCACCGTGCCGAGCGCGACCAGATCAAGCGCCGCTTTCAGATCGAACTCGACGCGGCGCGCCTTGAGCAAAGCGTGACAAAGCTTGAACCCGAGCCCTGCGCTGCACAGGTAGGTCAGCGCTGAGCCTGACGCTTTCGGGTTGACCAGCAAACAATCGGGCAGCTCGGGCCTGGGCTCATGGTGATCGAGTACGATCACATCGATACGTTGCTTGCGCAGCATGGCGATTTCCGCAACCGAAGTTGTGCCACAATCGATGGCAATCAGCAGTTGCGGCTCATGATCGGCGACGCACCGCGCCAGAGCATCGCGGCTCAACCCGTATCCTTCCTCAATCCGGTGAGGCAAAAACAGCGCTGCCGCGCAGCCGTAAGCGTGCAGCAGCTCACTCAGCAGTGCCAGCGAAGTGACGCCATCCACATCGTAGTCGCCGAAAAGAACGACCCGCTCACACTGATCAATCGCGTGCAGAATGCGCTCAACCGCTTCCGCCATTCCACTGAGCTGGAACGGATCACCCAGCGCAGAAAGCCGCGGATTCAGAAAGGCGCGCGCTTCATCCGCGCAGGCGAAACGTTTCCGTCGCAACAGCCGAGTGATGCATTCCGAGCCGCACAATTTCGGCCACGAGATACCGTCCCCGTCGGGAAAATCGTCACGCGCCAAAATCCATCGCGGCTGCACCGATTACCTTTATGCGCTCGTTTTCGGCTGACAACCCGTTCGCGCTACGTCGCGCGATGTCCTGCAAGGCGTTCGGCGAGCTGCTGCGCGTCGAAGGGCGCGTGCACTTTTGCGTCGTTATCGAAATAAACGAAGAGATCGCGAGCGCCTGCTGAGGCTGCGGCGCTGATGAGTTTGGCGTCGGCCGGCTGTTTGCCTTGGCGCCAGAGCTTGAGCCTCGCCGCCCACCAATCAAGCGCGCCGGGGCTATAGCCGCTGGCGTAAAGCTGTGTGTCGCCGTGCAAGCGGCAGTACACGAAATCAGCCGTCACGTCTTCTGAGTACGGCCATTTGCCGGCAGTGTCGGCGAAAACGAACGCGACATTGTACTCACGGAGTAAGTGAAAGAATTCAGGAACGAGAAAACTCGGGTGCCGAATCTCGACGCAGTAGCGCAGTGGCCGATCAGTTTGAATTCTCAGAAACGCCCGCGCTTTGAGTTTTGCGTTGTGCAATCGCCCGAGTTCCGCAGCCTCCGCAGCGCGCTTCGGCAGCAGCTCGAAAAAGTCGCGGAAACGTTCGGGATTCCAGCCGAAATTCGGCGGGAATTGCCAAAGAATCGGGCCGAGTTTTTGCTCGAGCGCGAGTACGCCCGACGCGAAGAAGTTTGCCAGCGGCGCCTGCACATCGCGCAATTTTTTCATGTGAGAAATGAATCGCGGCGCTTTCACGCTGAAGAGAAAATTCTCGGGCGTTTCCCGACGCCAGCGTTGATAACTCGTCGGTAGTTGGAGCGAGTAAAATGAGCCATTGATCTCGATCGAGTTGAACGCCCGCGAGGCAAACTCGAGCTCGCGGCGATGCGGCAGATCCTTCGGGTAGAAAACGCCGCGCCAGCCTTTGTAATTCCAGCCCGATATGCCGATGCGAACGTCGCCGTTCACACCAGATTCAGCTCAAATTGCGGCGCGACATCGATGCCGCAGTCCACGCTTCGCCGGTAAAACTCGCGCAGGCCGCTTTTCTCCTGCGCGCCGAATTCGAAGCGCAAATACTCAGTGAAGTAGCGGAGACAGAACTCGGGCTCAAATTCCGTCTGGGCCTGCACAATGCGATCGATGTGGCGCAGGTTTTTGTCGCGCAATGCACGCAGATGGTTTGCGGTATTTGACGCGTCATTGATTTCTGGACGCACCAGCCAAAGCGCAAAAACAAGGGGCAAACCGGTGATCTTCTGCCATTGCTCCGCGAGGTCCCAAAACTTGTACTCCGGATGGGCGCGTCGAAACCGGATCGCCTGGTCACCAATGAGCAAGCGCGCAGCCGAGTTGCCACTGGCGACATCTGCGCCGCTACGCGCCGGCGCGAGCTGACAACTCAACCGATAATGCGCGAGCAAACAGCGCAACAAGGCGACCGATGTTTCAGATGCGGGATCGACTTCGACCTCGGAGATGCTCGCGAGCTCCTGCTTATGCGCGACAATCACGCTGTAAACGGGTCCAAACGCCGCAATGGCAACGTTATTCACGATGCCATAGGTCGGTCGTCGCAAGTACTCGATGCTCGAGACGAGCGCGACATCCAACTCGCCGCGCGCGAGTTTTCTACAGAGAGCGGAGGGATGATCGAAGTCAACTTCGCCACGCCAGCCCTGGATCAGCGGGCGCGCGTTGAGGTACTTAACGCAGCCGAGGCGGGGTCTGTGCAATGTGATGGGTGATTGGTGACCAGTGAACAGATCAGCACGGTCCGTTCACCGATCACTGTTCACGAATCACACTCCGCACGCGTAAGCGAGCTCCGGCTCCGCAGCCTCCCTCGAACGCACCGTTCGATAATAGCTATCGCGCTGCCGCGGAATCCGCCCGGCTTCGCGAATGGCGTGCTCGAGCGCCGCGATGGTTTGCTGCTGCGGCGTCATGGCACCAGCCATGTGAAAGATTTTTTCCTCGATGATGGTGCCGTGCAAATCATCGACGCCATAAGCTAACGAGACCTGGGCCAACGGCAGCCCCATGCTCACCCAGTAAGCTGTGAGGTGCTCGATGTTATCGAGGTAAATGCGGCTGACGGCGAGATTACGAAGTTGCTCGAAAGCGGTGGCCTGTTTGATGTGCGCCAGAACGGTCGTTTGCGGCTCGAAGGCAAACGGCACGAATCCGATAAAGCCATGGGTTTCATCCTGTAACTGGCGCAGTTGACGCAGGTGATCGACCCGTTGCTCGAGAGTCTCGATGTGCCCGTAAAGCATGGTGCACGTACTGCGGCCGCCCATCTTGTGCCAGACGCGGTGCGTCTCCAGCCATTCCTCCGCGGTTTCTTTACCGCGACAAATTTTGTCCCGCACACCGGCATCGAAGATTTCCGCGCCGCCGCCGGTAATCGAGCCGAGTCCCGCATCGCGCAACACCTCGCAAGTTTCGCGTAGCGGCAGGCGAAAAATGCGGTTGGCGAGGTGGCGAATCTCGATGGCGGTAAACGCCTTGATGTGCAGGTCAGGATCGAGCGCGCGCAGCTCGCGCAGGAGTTCGAGGTACCATTCTTTCTTTAACGACGGATGTAAGCCCCCGACCATATGTACTTCAGTGACACCGAGCCGGAGCGCGTCGCGCACGGAGGTGACGATCTCCTCAATGGCATGCTCGAAGGCGTGAGCGTCGCGTTTCTTGGCGGCGAAGGCGCAAAACTGGCAGGAGAGAATGCAGATGTTCGAATAGTTGATGTAACGGTTATGGATGTAGCTGGCGTATTCCCCGTTCAGGCGCCGCCGTACTTCGCTCGCGAGAATGCCGATGGCGTTCAAATCATTGCTCCGGTACAACGCGAGCGCGTCTGCCTCGCTGATGCGCTGCGACGCTTCCACCTTGTCTGCGATCGGGCGGAGCGCGTCCGGAATAAGCCGGTGATTCATTGGCAAAATGAGCGGGCGCGAAGCATTAGTAGGACGATGCACGTTTCGGCAAATTCATGCAACCAAAACGACCGCGCGTTCCGGGATTACGCGGTGCTTTATGGAGGCTGGTCTTCGCTGAAATCTGCGTTTGTGTCTGCGACGGATCGACGAACTTCAAAATCCGAAACCCGAAAGAATGACTAAAACCCGAATCACCAAACAATTGAGCGGGGCCTTCGTCATTCGTCCTTGTTTCGGAATTCGCCATTCGGACTTCGTTATTCCCGCCAAGACCGGCTCGTCGCGCTGGCATACATTCCCGCCGAATAATCCCCCTCGCGCTCTCGTCCCTTTCCTCTAATGTCGCAGCCCGGCCCGACAGAGGACGCGGCGTTGATGGCACTCGTCGCGCGCGGAGAAACCTCAGCATTCGAGCAACTCGTCGAACGCCATCAGACGCTCGTACTCGGCACGGTGGCGCGCATGCTCGGGAGCAACTCTGATGTCGAAGACCTCGCGCAACAGGTTTTTGTTCGCGTCTGGAAAAGCGCGCCGCGCTACACGCCGACGGCGAAGTTCACCACGTGGCTGCTCACGATCACGCGTAATCTCGTTTTCAATGAGATGCGGCGGCGCAAACGTCATCCCGCGGATACGCTCGATGTGCACCAGGGTGAAGAATCGTTGCCGCTGCCGGATACGCACGCGCAAGGGCCCGATGCGGCGTTGCTCGAAGGCGAACTGCAGCGCGCCGTGGACGAAGCGATTCGAGCGCTGCCGGAGAAGCAACGTCTCGCCGTGATCCTGCGTCGCTACGAAGAAAAGAGCTACGAGGAAATCGCCGATGTCCTCGAGTTGTCCGTCCCGGCAGTTAAAAGCGTGCTGTTTCGTGCACGGTCGGAATTGCGCGAAGCGCTGAACCGTTATTTGACGAATTAAAGCACCCGTCGCCATGACTGCGCGTCATCCCGAGCGCAAGCCCAGGGATTCCGCCGCGGTACTCTAAGGTGACTTCCTCGGGATGCCTCGATTTCACTCGGGATGACGCGTGTTTCAGCCGCAAAACGAAAGGGCGAACGCCGCGAAGCGTCCGCCCCCTCAACCCCACAACCAGAAAAGTTCCTATCGATCCTTGGCCGAGCTGCGGAACTCCACCGCGCTCGAGTCCCCATCATCCGGCGCCGGCGCGGCGCCGGGTTTCGGATAATCGGCCACGTTCTGCCGATTGCTTGTCGGCACGATACGCACCGCGCCTTTGGCATTGTTACGCCATCCGTTCGGGTCGGCGTACTCTTCGCCGACGTGGTGCAACCCACTCACCTGGTCCTCAAGTCCAGTGCCGTACTTTGAGTTGATGATCGTGGGCGTAACGAACACCAGCAGGTTGCGTTTCGTGCGCGCGTTCAGGTGTTCCTGAAAAAGGTATCCAAGCACGGGCACGTCACCGAGGACCGGTACTTTTGAGCGCGCCTTCGTACTTTCGTCTTGCAGCAATCCGCCAATCGCGAGCGTGTCAGTACTTCTGATGAGGACGTTCGATTCGAGCGAACGCGTGTCGATGACCGGGCTGGCGACAGTAGCGCCGGCAAACGTAAAGGTCGCGTCCGCGACTTTATTACTGATCTCCGGTTTGACGGCGAGAGTGATGAAGTTGTCTTTGTTGATCGACGGCCTGACCAGCAGCGTATTTCCGAACTTCTTGTCCTGGAATCCGCCGAAGACGGCGGTGGCGGTCTGCTCGTTGAAGTTCAACTGCGGAACCGGTTGCGCCCGCGTAATCTCGATTTTCGCCTGCTGGTTATCCGCCGTGACAATGCGCGGATTCGCCAGGAACTCCGCATCGGCATCTTCATTCAGCAATCTCAAAGTGGCGGAAAATTGCGGGACACTGAGGATGGCGAATTGGCCGAGGGCAAGATGACCGACACTGCCCAAGAGGTTGTTATTGACCGGATTCCCGAAATTGAAAGGAGTAAGCGTCGCGCCAGTCGTGCCCGTCGTGCTGCTCGAGCTTGTGCTGGACGTGCCTGAAGTGGAGCCGGTGCTCGAGTTAGAAGTGTTCGTCGTTGCTCCATAGGAGAATGTCTGCGGGCTGCTCGAGCTGCCGACAACCCCGGCCCAGTTAATCCCGTAGCTTTGCCGTGGGTTGGCGGTGACTTCCACCAGCCGCGCCTCGATCATCACCTGCTTCGTCGGCTTATCGAGCGTGACGAGCACCTTGCGAATGTTATCGATGTTGCTGCGCGTCTCCCGAAAGAAAATGGCATTGGTGCGCTCATCCACCTGCGGCGGATCTTTGCTCGCCAATTGCGACGCAATCAGGGGAGCGATGTCTTTGGCCCGCGCATAGCTGAGCTGATAGCTGTCACTCTCGGTCGGCTCTTTCGCGCGTTCGGCTTCGGTTTTGACGTAGTACACATTGTCGATCTTGTCCATGAACAGCCCTTTGGCTTTAACAATGATGGCGATGGCCTGGAGCGCGGTGACGTCTTCCAGCCGCATCGTCACCGTGGAATTCGGCGGCAACTGGTCGCTCACCACCATGTTGATGTGCGCCTGGCGGGCGAGAAGCCGAAGTACCTGGCCGACATCGTCTCCTTGAAATTCACGCACTGCGGCGCCGCCGCTTTCAGCCGCATTGTCGGGAGGAACCGCTGGTGCGGGCGCGGCGGTCGTGCTCGTACTCACGCCAGTCGTGGCCGTGCTTGTGCTTGAGGAGACGGGGGCGGCCGTGCCGCTTGTCGCCTGAACAACGGTAACAGGATGGGTGGAATTCGCCGCGGTTGTACTTGTTGCCGCTGCGGCAGGAGCAGTAACTGGCGCGGGCGAGCTTTGCATCGTTGCCGCGGGCGTGCCTGGCGTGATGGGCGAACTCGCCGTTTGCGCCAGTGAAATGCAGCCGCCGCCAAGTAACAGCGCCGCCGCGCAGGCGAGTCGTTCAGTGGAAATTCGCATGGTGTGGTTGATTAGGAGAAGTGCGAACTCGTGTTAAGCAGGAAGCAGACCAGCCTCGGCGCACTCGGTGAAAGCGAGGTGTAACCACGTGACTGTGAGCGGGATCGATGGCGCGAGGCGTGGATCAATGGGCGAAGGAATTCGCCGTTGCTCGTCACCAGTCACCAAGCCGATTAACGGGCAATGACCTGGCTGGCAGCGTCGATGATTGCCTTTTGCCGGTAAACCAGTCAGCGCTCGCCCGGCTCGAGCACTCGCCCGCGCACGCGCTTGATTTGCGTGTGATGCGTGAGCACATGCACGCGACCGTCGCTGCCACGAAAGAAAGCGCTCAAAATCCAGCTTACGATGCTGATCACGAGCGCGCCGAAAAATGCGCTGCTAAATCGATCCACGTGAAATCCGGCGATAATACCCGGCACAATCCAGAGCATCAATCCATTCACCACCAGGATGAAAAAGCCGAGCGTAAGGAGAATAAGCGGAGCACTCAAAATCAGCAGCACCGGGCGCAGAAACGCGTTCAGGATTCCGAGTAATAACGCCGCGCCGATGAGCGCGCCGATTGAGTCGTAGCGCAGGCCGCGAACAAACGACGCCGCCACCATCACCGCAACAGTCGTGATTGCCCATCGCAAAACGAAATGGCGCACGCGTTATTCTAACGAATTCACGTGCCTCGCGCCAACGAAAGCGCTTGCGCGCGCCGCTCATCCGCGTAAGCGGTCTGTAGATGCCACGGAAGAAGAAAACGGCAGAGGACCAGCAGACAAACGGAGCAGGCGCCCCAAACGGAACCGCAACCGAGCCGCAGCCGAAAGCAAAACGCGCTCCCCGGCGCAAGTCAGCGTCTCCGCAAGCGGCGCAATCCGCGGCAGAAAAGATCGCGACCGCGATGCCGGAGATCACTGATGAGGCAATTCGCCTTCGCGCTTATTTCATCGCTGAAGAACGTTTACGCCGTTCTCTTCCGGGCGATGCGGAGTCAGACTGGCTGGAAGCACGCCGACAGTTAACCGTCGAACGCGGCGCGTAACGGGCGATCTTGTACTCAGCGGGGCGAATCGGCTACAATTCTCTGCGACGCTGCTGCGCTATCCCACTGTTGTCTCGATTGAGGGCAGGATTTCGCGTACTTTCAACAGCAGCTTCTCCATCGCGAACGGCTTGGGCAGGAACGCGCGTACTCCCGCTTCCTTCATTAACTCGCGCGCGCGTTCGTCGTCGCCACGCCCGGAAATCAGGATCAGCGGCGGCACGACGAGCGGTGGACTGACATGGTTATAGACTTTGCCGATCAGAGTGAACAGCAGCGATCCATCAATCATCGGCATGGAAAAATCGAAGATGAAAAGTTGGTAACGTTTTTTCAACGCCAGCTCGAACCCGTACTCAGCGTTCGGCATAGCATCGACTTCGCAGCGGAAAAAACTGGTGAGCCCCTCGCGTATCATCCGCGCCAGCGTGACGTCGTCATCAACGACAAGGATGCGAATCACCTCGCGCTCGCTCACGGCGAACGCTTGCGCCAGAGTTGCGGTTGTTTCAAGTTTTCCTCATGAAAACCGCGGCTGAAAAGGAGCTTGCCGAAGCGTTGCGCACGCGGCTCGCGATTATCGCGGACGAAAACAGCCGGCGAAATCCCGAGGCGCAGATGCAGCGTTTGCGCGAGGTCTCGCAGCAGATCGAGAAACTAAGTACAGAATTGCCGCGGCCCGTTAATCCACAGCTGACACACTTTCTGTCGCGCCGCAGCTACGAGAAGGCGCTCGAACTACTGCTGGAATACGAAGGCAAAACGCTCTAGACGATTCAGTTGCCGGAACGCACCGCGGCTACGCCGTGTCTCTAGCGTGAGTACAGCTCGACGATGAGCTGCTCATTCACCATCGGCTGAATCTCTTCGCGCGACGGAATCCGGGCCACGCGGCCTTTCACCGCGTCGCGATCGACTGTCAGCCAATCCGGTACTGGGGCTATCTGCGTCAGCTCGAGGTTGCGCAACGCCAACTGACGCGATTTCGGCTTATCCTTTACCGAAATTTCATCGCCCGCTTTGACGTTGTAGGAGGAAATGTTCACCGTTTTCCCGTTCACCAGTACGTGGCCGTGCGAAACGAGCTGGCGCGCACCGCTGCGGCTGTTAGCGAGACCGAGCCGGAAGACCACGTTGTCAAGGCGAGTTTCCAGCAGTTGCAGCAGCGTTTCGCCGGTGACGCCACGTTTGCGCAGCGCGCTCTGAAAAATGCGACGAAATTGTCGTTCCAACAGCCCGTATTGGTAACGGAGTTTCTGTTTCTCGCCGAGGGCGATGGCGTAATCCGACTGCTTCCGTCGTGAGCCTTTCGGCCCATGCATTCCGGGCGGATAATTTTTCCGCTCGAGAGATTTCGATGGCCCAAAAAGCGGGACACCATAGCGACGGCTGACTTTAGTCTTCGGTCCGGTATATCTGCCCACAGAAGTTGAGAGTTGTTAGTTGAGAGTTGAGAAGATCACACGCGGCGCTGTTTCGGTGGGCGGCAGCCGTTATGGGGAACCGGAGTGACGTCGCGAATGACGGTCAACTCCAGGCCGATCGCTTGCAGCGCGCGCACGGCTGATTCGCGTCCGGCGCCCGGGCCTTTGACGAGCACTTCGACTTCCCTAAGCCCGTGTCCCATAGCCTGACGCGATGCGTCCTGCGCCACCATTTGCGCCGCATAAGCGGTACTTTTTCGTGAACCTTTGAATCCCACTTTCCCCGCGCTCGACCAGCCGATTACGTTGCCGTTGTGATCGGTGATGCTGACGATCGTGTTATTGAAAGTGGCAAGAACGTGGGCAACGCCGCTGTGAACGTTCTTACTCCCTTTC
>JAFASN010000128.1 GCA_019244415.1 Verrucomicrobiota bacterium
CGCGGTGCGCCGGAAAAAAGATTCATCGGTCAGCCGCGCCGTCGATTTAGTGAAACACGGCGAAGCAGATGCAATCGTCAGCGCAGGTCATACCGGCGCGGCGGTGGCGGCGGCGACGATCAAATTGCGCACCCTGCCGGGAATTGACCGGCCGGGAATTGCGGCGCTGATTCCCACGGAAACAAATCTGTTCGTACTCATCGATGCCGGCGCGAACACGAACTGCGAGCCGCTGCAACTGCTTGAGTACGGCATCATGGGCGCGGTTTACTCTCGGCATGTATTGCGATTTGAAAATCCGCGCGTGGCGCTGATGTCCATCGGCGGCGAAGAGACCAAAGGCAATGACCTCACCAAGGAAGCGTTCAAGATGTTCAAGAACAGTCAGTTGAATTTCCGCGGGAACATCGAAGGGCACGATCTGTTTGAAGATCCGGTTGAAGTGGTGGTCTGCGATGGGTTCGTCGGCAACGTCATTCTTAAAACTTGCGAGTCGATCGCGACGGCGATTTTCAAATGGCTCAAGCACGAGCTCACGCGCACCGCGCCGCGCAAAGCCGGCGCGTTTCTCGCCCGGGACGCATTTCGCGCCATCCGCAAGAAGACGAACTACGAGGAGTACGGCGGCATGCCGTTACTCGGCGTGAACGGAATTTGCATCATCGCCCACGGCGCGAGTACACCGCTTGCCATCAAGAACGCGCTGCGGGTGGCGGCGGAGTCGATAGAACACCAGGTCAATCCTCATATTATCGAGGAGGTTCAGCGTTATCATGAAACGGCAGCCCCGCTCGAGCCCGTGCTTCGCTAAGGGACTCCGCACCACTTCGATCATCGGCACCGGCAGTTACGCGCCGGAAAAGAGGCTCACCAACGACGATCTCTCGCGCATGGTCGATACCAGTGACGAGTGGATCACGACGCGCACAGGAATCAAAGAGCGGCGCATCGCGGCAAAAGACGAACAGACGAGCGACATGGCCGCGAAAGCGGCATTGCGCGCGCTCGAGCAGGCGAACGTTAAACCGGAAGCTCTCGATCTCATTCTCGTCGCCACGGCCACGCCGGACATGGTCTTCCCGGCGACAGCTTGTTTTGTGCAGAAAAAAATCGGCGCGAAAAAGGCGGCCTGCTTCGATGTCTCGGCAGCTTGCGCCGGGTTTCTGTTTGCCGTCGAAATCGGGCAGCAATTCATCAGCTCGCGCACGTATGAGTACGTGATGGTGATCGGCGCAGACAAATTGACCGCGATCACAAACTGGACAGACCGCAATACCTGCGTGCTTTTCGGCGACGGCGCGGGCGCAGCCCTGCTCGCCCATCGCGGCGATGCGCATGGTGTCATCAGTACTTACATGGCTAGCGACGGTAAGTTCAGCGACATCCTCTTCATGCCCGGCGGTGGAACGAAAACGCCCATCACGCGGGAGAACGCGCACATGAACCTGCACACCATTCACATGTCCGGTAAGGAAGTTTACAAGCAGGCGGTCACCGCCATGCTTGCCGCGGCGAAGAAGACGATCGAGCGCGCTGGTCTCGCTGTGGAAGACATCGCCTGCATCATTCCGCACCAGGCGAACCTCCGGATCATCGAAGCAGTCGGTGAGCGGCTCGGAATTCCGCGCGAGAAAGTCTTCGTGAACGTCGACCGTTACGGCAACACTTCCGCCGCCGCCGTGGCCATCGCGCTGGACGAGGCGAACCGTTCGGGCCGGATCAAGAAAGGCGATTACGTGCTGATGGTCGTCTTCGGTGGTGGACTGACGTGGGCGAGTACGATCGTGGAATGGTGAACGAACTGATGCGTATCGCGCAATGCGGGTTGGTGATTGCGCGCGGCGGCCGTTCCCTTCTCTTGTCGCTGTAGGGCAACCATTCCTGGTTGGCGGCTTAGGCCCGTCTCAGTGAAAGTTGAGAGTTTGTTGTCGACAGTTGAGAGATAGAACGCGCGATGAACTCTCAACACTCAGCTCTCAATGCTCACCTGATCGAAACTCACGCCCATCTCGATTACCCGGATTTCGCCGGCGATTTGGACGAAGTAATTCAGCGCGCGGCCGAGCACGGGGTCACACGCATCATCACGATTGGTACTTCGGTGGAGAGCAGTCGTCGAGCGATCGCGCTGGCGGAAAAGTACCCGAATGTGTTTGCCGTCGTCGGCGTTCACCCGACCTCGGACGTTGTCGAGGACGACGTCATCACGCCATTGCGCCAGCTGGCGAAACATCCCCGTGTCGTGGCGATCGGCGAGACGGGGCTGGACTACCATTCACTTCCAAGTATGCGCGCAGCCGTGGATAGAAAAGTACAAGTCTTCACCGCGCTGCAAGGCGAAACGGAGGAGCAGATTGACGCCAGCATCGAAGATGGCGCAGTGAAATCGAAACAGGCAATGCTCTTCGAAGAGCAGCTCGATCTCGCGGTCGAGCTCGGCTTGAATGTCGTCGTTCATCAGCGCGACGCCTGGCGAGATACGCTCGACATTTTGCAAAGTTACACCGGCAGGTTGCGCGGTGTTTTTCATTGTTTCGGCGGCACGCGTGAGCAGGCCGACGAAGTACTCGGTCTCGGGCATCTCGTTTCCTTTACCGGCATCGTCACGTTCAAGAACGGCGCCGCGGTGCGCGAGGTCGCGGCACAAATCCCGCTGGAGAAGTTCATGGTGGAAACTGATTGCCCCTATCTTGCCCCGGTGCCGTTTCGCGGGAAGCGTTGCGAGCCGGCTTACACCCGCATCGTTGCGGAAGAGATTGCGGGCGCGCGGGGCATCCCGCTACAGCCGCTGGCCGAGGCGACCACGCAAACAGCGGAGGGATTTTTCAGGTTACCTGATGTCATTCCGAGCGGAGCGGAGTGAAGTCGAGGAATCCCGCGGAGTGACTCCCGAGCTATTATTACGAGATCCCTCGGCTTCGCTCGGGATGACGGGGGCGATCGCCCTTTTGGCTGCGTTGCTCCTCGCCTCGTGCGCCGCGCCGCGCGACGTGCAACATCACGTCATCATCAGCGTACGAGATCAGCGCATGGCCGTTCTGGACAACGAGACGCTGATAGCCACGTACCCTGTTTCCACTTCAAAGTACGGGCTCGGTGATTGGCCGGGCAGCTGGCGCACGCCAGTGGGCGAGCTGGAAGTCGCGGAGAAAATCGGCGATCGCGCCATGCCCGGCGCCGTTTTCAAGGATCGGCGGCGCACGGGTGAGATCGTGCCGCCCGATTCACCCGGGCGCGATCCAATTGTCACGCGCATCCTCTGGCTGCGCGGGATGGAACCGCAGAACGCAAACGCATTTCAACGCGACATCTACATCCACGGTACTCCAGAGGAACGCAATATCGGCCTGCCGGTGAGCTACGGTTGCATTCGCATGCGCTCGCAGGATGTCATCCAGCTCTACGAGATCGTCGGGCTTGGGGCGAGAGTCACCATTTCCGACGCGCCGCTGGCCGCGTTCGTCTCCTCTTCTGTAAAAATGTAGCTGTCTCTCCCGTTACGAGGTCGCGGGTTCTCGCGGGCAGAGTAGTACGAAGAAACACGCGATGATCCAACAGCCAATCATAAAAATAAAACCGCTGTTGAACGAGCCGGTGCGCTGACTTAACTCGCCGATGATCTTCGGGCCGACCAATCCTCCAATGCTCGCGGTGCAGTTGATAAAACCGATCGCCGCGGCAGCTGCCGAGCTCGTTAACAACTCCGATGGCAATGCCCAAAACGAAGGTAGATATGCCACCGTGCCGAACCCAAGTAGCGTGAACACCACCACAAGCAGCGCGTTCGATTTCGGCAGGACGAACCACGCCAGAAGCGCAGCCGCCGCAGTTAATTGAGGAACTGCGAAATGCCAGCGTCGTTCGTGGGTGCGATCGGAGCTCCAGCCGATCAGCAACATCCCGATAAGACCAGCGACGAACGGAATTGTGCCGATCCACGCAATGCGGTGAACATCCGTCCAGCCCGTTAGCCGCTGAAGCATCGTGGGAAACCAAAAATAGAACGCGTATCCGGCAGTGTAGGTGAAGAATAGTCCGGTGGTGAGCACCAACACCGCCGGATGCCGCAGCGCTTGCCAGACGGTAAGGCGCTCAGCGTGTGCTTTCGCGCGCCGTTCATCGGCGATGCGTGTCGTTAACCAATCGCGCTCATGCTGCGATAACCATGGCGCTTCGCCTGGCCGATCCGGCAGGACAAACATTGCAATCGTTCCAAGAATGATGGCCGGAGTGCCTTCGAGCAGAAATAGCCAGCGCCATCCCGCCATTCCAAGCCAATCCACAGGCAGAATGCTTCCCGCAATCGGTCCGCCAACAATGAACCCAATTGGGATTGCGGACATAAACCACGCAGTCGCCTTGGCGCGGTCTTCCGTGATAAACCAGTGCGATAGATAAACGATCACGCCGGGAAAAAAACCAGCCTCCGCCGCCCCGAGCAGAAAACGCGCGCCGTAAAGTTGAAGCGGAGAATGAACGAAACAGGTAAGCGTTGTCAGAATACCCCAGCAAATTAGCGTAAGTGAAAGAAGCCAACGCGCGCTCCAGCGTTCCACCAGCAACGCTGCGGGAATCTGCAATGCGAAATAGCCGACGAAGAAAATGCCGCTGGCTGTGCCGAACACGGAATCGCTTAGCCCGAGGTCGCTCTTCATGCCGAGCGCGGCGTAAGCGATGTTCGTGCGATCGAGGTAATTCGCGACGTAAAGAAGAAACAGGAACGGCAGGAGTCGCCGGGCGACACGGCTGCGCGCGCTTGCGCCGGATAACGATGCGGAGGAGGAACTAGACACGATTCACCGGAGTAACAGGATTCTGTTTCTGCAATCCAGTAAATCCTATCGGCGTTTCGTTGTAGAGGCGGGTGTCCTCACCCGCAGGTCTTGCATAAATCACGTTTGCGGGTGAGGACACCCGCCTCTACAACGTGAGGGTCGGTATCTTCTACACCATCGGACGAAAACGCCCCACGACTTCCTGCAATCGTTCGCTGATCTGGCCCAGCGAACAGACTTCGGCAGCTTCGAGCAGCGCAGGGAAACAGTTTTCGTCTGTCTCCACAACCGCAGCCAGCTTGTCCAGCGCCTGCTCGGCTTTCCGCGCGTTTTTCGCTTTGAACTTCTTCAGCCGATCCACTTGCAACTGCTGTTTAGTACGCGGCGTCCGCGCCAGCTCGACCTCCGGCATTTCATCACCGTTAGTACCGTTGCGATAACGATTCAGTGCCACAATCGGCCGCTCGCCATCGTAAATTTGCTGCTCGTACCGGTGCGCCGCGTTCTGGATTTGCGAACGCTGATAACGATTTTCCACCGCGCCCATAACGCCACCGAGCCGCTCAATCTCGCGGAACTCATCGAGGATCGCTTTCTCGACCGCGCGCTCGACTGCTTTCATTCCCGGCGAGCCGCTCAGCATGTTCATCGTGTGCTTAAAAATGCCCGATTCCTCGAGCAAAATCGCCTGCCCGTGCGATGCGAGCCGGATCCACTCCTCGCTCGGCGTCGTGAACGGCTCGTCCGCGCTGTTTGAATGACACGAATTTGTCGCGTTCATGTACGCGAGCATCAGCTCGGCCGCGGTGCGCGTGAGATTATTGCGAAATTCCGCCGCGATGAGCGAGCGCCCGCTGGTTTGCGTGTGCAATTTAAACAACTGCGCTTTCGCTCCCGCGCCAAACACGTCGCGCATGCCGATCGCCCAGATTTTTCGCGAGACGCGCGCGAGCGCGATGTATTCCACATCGAGCCCGCAATCGAGAAAGAACGAAAGCCGCGGCCCGAACACATCCACGTCCGCGCCGCGCGCCTTGAGCATCTCGACGTAGGCGAAGCCGTTCGAAAGCGTGTACGCGGCCTGCTGCACCGGCGTCGAGCCCGCTTCGCCGATGTGATAACCGCTGATCGAAACCGGATACCAGCGCGGCATGTTCGTGCTGGTCCATTCGATCATATCGAGCAGAAAACGGATCGACGCTTCGATCGGGAAAATCGTTTCGTTCTGCGCCTGTACTTCCTTGAAAATATCGGCCTGAATCGTGCCGCGCAGTTTCGGGACAACGTCATCGCCGAAGCGCCGTTTCGCAGCCGCGATGTACATCGCCATGATGATCGGCGCCGGCCCGGAGATCGTCATCGAGGCCGAGAAATCCGACGAGCCGACATCGAAGCCATCGTACAGCCGCACCATATCTTCCACCGTGTCCACCGCGACGCCGCCTTCGCCGATTTTTCCAAACACGCCATCCGCATCCGAGTCGATGCCGTAAAGCGTTGGTCCATCGAACGCGGTACTAAGCCGTTTCGAGCGCTGATTTTTGCCGAGAAAATGGAACCGCTTGTTCGTGTCCTCCGCGAGCATCAAACCGGAGAACAAACGCGTCGGTTCTTCCGGCGGCCGCACTTTTGCGGGTGAGACACCCGCCGCTACAGCTTTGCCGTTTGCGCCGTTTTTGTGTGACTGGCGATTGCCGTAGCTGCCGGTCTCGATCGCGCCGTTGGTCTGCAAAGGCTCGAGATACATCTCGCGGTACGCCGCCGCGGTGTACGGAAATTCGCCAGGCAAACCTTCGCCGCACAGGTAGCGCGCGATCTCGCCCGGCTCGTCGATCTCCGGCAGTGCAAAGCGCGGCAGCTCGATGCCGGTCGGCGATTTCGTCGTCGGAATCTGCGCCTTCAGCTTCGCCCAGCGCTCCGTCAGCTCGCGCGCAAACGCGTCGTCCGTTCGCGCCCGTTTCACCTGCTCGAGTACGAACTCACCGTGCTTTTCCACCGCATCAACTACTGCTCCAAGTTTGCTCATAAATTCTCCTCCCCGCGCAGCTAGGTATCTAGGCCGCCGTTCTAACCTGAGGGTGCGACTCGTGGAACATCATAGTCGTGAATTCACTGCGCAAGGGGAGTTCCGCGACTCGCGGTCTACTTAAGCATCCGGTCGAGCAGCGTCGTGCGCAGTGGAGTCACTCGCGCGATGCCGGCAAAATGCTGGTCGAATGTTAAGAGCTCGACATCATTCGCGATGCAGACCTGCGCAATCAGCAGGTCCATCGCCGGCGGCGTCAAACCGCGCCCGAGACACTTCTGCCCTATGTTAGCGGCATCCGCCCAGAGCCGCGTCGGCGTTGGAACGATGGGCAAAAGCATCAACTGCATCTCCACCTTATTACGGCTTGTTTTAGATGCGGCGCGCAACAGCTCGAACACTACCGGCTCACACGTCATGGCCCGTTCGTCGTTGATAAATCTCGCCAGCTGCTGCTTCAGTGAAGGCGATGACCTCGCCCGAAAAAAATCGATCCAAATGGACGAATCAATAATATAACTCACAGCGCGCGATCTTTCCGTAGCTTCTCAATTGGCGGAAGCTCAGCGCTCCATTCGCCGCTCGCAAATTTGCGCGCGATCTCTCTGCGACGCGCGAGCTTGAGATGCGCAGCGATAAATTTGCGAATCGCGGGACCTTTCTTCTTTTCTCCCGCCTCTCGTTGAATTTGGCGGATCTCGTTTTCCGATAATTCGACAGTGACTTTCATAAAATAATGGTCGCAGATTCTGATTGTGGCGCAATCACTGTAAGATCTTGTTTCCCATGTTAGCGGTTTCGCCACCGTTGGCCTCCGATGCGAAGCAGTGAATCCGGCATCGTGCAGCACCTGTAATTTGCTGCGGGATGTGGTCGTGAACGTCGCGATTATCTTGATCCAACTGCTCGCCACGAGCCGCGTCGGTTAACCGGAGCTTCGCGTCGCGCGCCATTGGTTTGCTGCGACGGCGGTCTGAGAGCGGCGAGATCGTGGTTTGCGACGATGGTTCGATTCTTCGCGATGGCGGCCGTCGAGCGGCGTCGTGGCAGACGGCCGAACCGCCTCGCGTGTGAGCATTTCGTACAGTTCGTCCACGCCGGGATCACGATGGCGTTTGGCCACGGTCGCGACGATTTGCTGGTCGCGCTTGTTTTGCGTGAGGCGGTGCTCGATTTCCGATAACGCGGCTTTCGCGCGCTCGAGGTCGGTTTTGTTCACCACCACGATGTCGGCGACATCGAGCATGACAATTTTCTGCAATTGCAGGCGCGCGCCGTAATCGGGGTTCATCACGAGCACGGTTTGATCGACCAGCCGATTGCGAAATGGCATCGCTTCCTGACCGGTGCCGACCGTTTCGATGAACACGTAATCGAATCCGGAGTGCGCGAGCAGGTCGAGGCAGCTTTCCGTTGCCGGTGAAAGTCCGCCGGCTTGTCCGCGCGTGGCCATGCTGCGCATGAACACGCGGTCATCCTGCGAATTGATCATCGTCGCGCGGTCGCCGAGCAGCGCGCCTTCACCGACAACGCTCGGGTCGTGCGAAAGAATGGCGATGCGGCCGCTGTTGGCGTGCGTGTTCGGCGCGCCCGCCGGTCGCGCCCTACCCTGAAGAAACCGGAGC
Source organism: Verrucomicrobiota bacterium (assembly GCA_019244415.1). GTDB lineage: Bacteria > Verrucomicrobiota > Verrucomicrobiia > Chthoniobacterales > UBA10450 > AV69. The sequence goes on from JAFASN010000128.1 coordinate 8,427, forward strand.
ACCAGTTCGTCGATCAGCGTCGTTTTACCCGCGCCGCCCGGGCCGGTGAAGCCGATCACGCGCGCGCGATGCGAATTCTTGCGCTTTCCGCTTTCCGGTTTTCGGTTTCGCTTGCCAGAGGTGAATGCATCTTCGATTTCGGTCAGCTTTCGCGCGAGTGCGAGATCGCCTTTTGCGTCGGTGCGTTTTCGACGCTGGTTTCCGTAGTTTTCGCGCACGTAATCGGCCATTTGTTCGAGAGACGTGCCCGCGAAGAAAATCTCGTCCACGCCTTTGCGCTTCATGATTCTCGCGTCGTCGTGAGTTATAGTACCGCCGCCGCCGCCAAACACGGCGATGTCGTCCGCGCCTTTTTTTCGCAATTGCCTGACGACCTCTGCGAAGAATTCGATGTGCCCGCCGTTGTAACTCGAGATGCCGACCGCTGCGACATCCTCCTGGATCGCCGCGCGCACGATATCGCCGACGTAGCGATGAAACCCGAGGTACACGACCTCGATTCCGTGCCGGATAAATTCGAGATTGATTGTGTTAATCGCGCTGTCGTGCCCATCGCAAATCGGGACGGCGGTAAGGACGCGGACGGGTGACGACATGGGGGAGCAAAGCTAGACAGGATTCAGCGGATTAACAGGATTGTTTCGGGAAAGGAACCCCGCTGGCGCAGCGTAAGGCTGTGCGTGAGCAGCCAAGACTCGGAGCAATCGGTCGGGGCTTAAACACCAAGATTCTAATTTCCAAGGGCTCTCGCGCGAAATCCGCGCGAAAATCGGGAATTCCGTGCCTCCTGAAATTTCAAGTGCCCAAAAATTATAAATTTCCGGCCAGATTACCTTTCAACTGCCGGAGAATTGTAAATTTTCCGCCAGATTAAGCCTCAACTGCCCAAGAATTATAAATTCCCGGCTAGATGAAGTTTCAACTGCCCAAAAATTGTAAATTTCCGGCCAGATTAAATTTCCGCTGGCCGAAAATTATAAATTGGCGGCCAGATTAAACTTTAACCGCCGGAAAATTGTAAATTTGTCGCCACATTAGATTTCAACTGCCCAAAAATTATAAATTCTGCTTGTGTTTGTGAAACAGCGCACCTCGCCCCGCTTGTTTCGTCAGAGCGATAACCAGAGACGAGTCAACGTGATGGACGCAGATTACCGGCAGTAGTCCAGCCGAACAGTCATGGATTACCCGGGCAGCGACTCGGCGAAAGCGCAGGTGCTGAGGCAATTTTCGCCGGACTCTTGGATCACAAGGCACGCGCTGTGCTTTAGTGATTACGAAAGCTATGGAAAACACGCTGAAAATTATGGCTGTCGATGACGAGCCTTCGATCACTGAATCGATGCGCTTCATCTTCGGCAAGCCGTACTACGAAGTCACTGGCGTGAACGATAGCGATGATGCGCTGGCCAGGCTGACGGAAAGCGCCAGCGGCTATGACGTTGTCATAACCGATCAGAAAATGCCGTTCCGCAGCGGGCTCGAGCTGGTGCGCGAGCTGCGCAAGCGGAACTTTAGCGGCAAAATCATGGTTCTTTCTGCGCATCTTTCTGACGAGCTGCGCGAAAAGTACGAGCAAATGGACGTGCACGTCATGCTGGATAAGCCGTTTAATATCCACGAACTGCGTCGCGCGCTCGATAGCCTCGCCGCGTAGCGTTAAAGTCGCACCAGGCGGACGGCTGAGAGGATGAGTACGACGGCGCGGTATTGACCGTTCTTTTTGTCGGGCGTCGTACTATAAACGCGTGCCGGCACGCGCACCCGGACTGCGCAATGACAGGGATTGCTCATGGCGCGTTCACGCGCCGAGGCTGAGCGGCGCCTGACGACGCGTACTTGCTCGGCGAACGGCGTGATCTGTCGGCGGGCTGAGTACGGCGGCTGCGTTGCTAATTCCATACAGCCGTGCCCGTGGCGGGGAGCGACACCTTTGCTGCGGGCGTTTCCCGGTTCGCAATCAACAAAACCAAAACCTCATTATGAAAATCGAACTGAAAACCAGCAAAATCCCCACCATTATTGTCGCAGCCTTTGCATTGACTTGTGCGCCCGGAGTACCGAGCTTCGCGCAGGCGACGCCGGACTCGTCCTCGGGCCTGCCGGTGAAGGACATCGAGCAAATCATGGCGGTTCAAGGAACCGTGGACAATGGCGTGCTCGACCTCTCAATCGACCGCAATGACCTGCAACCCGCACGAGGCCCGGTCTATCGGCCGATTGTCCTGACACCCTCATTCGAGCTGAACGGTGATGTTTTCTTTCAGCCGTTGGCGGGAGGGAAAGCGTTCATGAACGGCGACCTGTGCGTGAAAGAAGACGAGACGCAGAGGTTCATCGCCGCACTGATCAACCACGGACTTGTCTGGCAGGCTTATCACCAGCATTTCCCATCGCATCCCCAATACTGGTTCATTCATTTCCGCGGAAAGGGCGATCCGCTAGCGCTTGCCCGGGGTGCGCGCGCCGCCATTGATACCACCAGCACACCTTTGCCCCAGTCCCCGCCGCCGCATCCCAGCACACCGCTCGATGTCGAGCGTCTCGGCGACATCCTGCACGCGAGCAGTATCTCAGTCGGTAGCGATGGCGTCGTCACAGCTTGGATTTATCGCACCGACAGAATCACAATTGATGGTGTCGTGGTGAATCCACAGGCAAACATCAGCACGAATGTTGAGTTTAAGCCTATCGGCGGGTCGAATGCCGCCGTTGTCGCGGATTTTTCGATGACTTCATCCGAAGTACAAAAGGTCGTTGACCTCATGTTCAATCACCACGACTGGGCGCAGGGTTGCCTCTACAACCAGGAGACAGACGAACACCCGCAGCTCTTCTTTGATCACATGCTCAACCGGGGCAACGCATACGAGTTGGCGGAGCAGATTAGGCAGGGTTTGAATTTGACCGCTGCGCAATAACGTCGGCTGCACATCGAGTGGGCGCAGGCACGAACTGCTTGCGCCCACTTCGCGTCTCGATTCAGACTGCGCGCGCGGCGTTTCTGCCGCAACAAATCGCGCGACATGGACGAGTTCAGTTATCTCTCGGTTCTTCTCTCCATCATTCTGGGTTTGGCCGTAACCCAGATTCTGATCGGCCTTCGTGGACGGATGCTGACGCGCGCCCGTGTTCGGGATTTCTGGCCGGTGCAGGTCTGGGCGGCGCTGTTTCTCGTGATCGCGGCGCAAACCTGGTGGGCAATGTTCGGCCTGCGGGAAAGGCGCCAGTGGGATTTCGCCGGATTCGCGATTCTTCTGGCGCAAGTGATTGCCCTTTACCTGCTCACGGGCCTCGTCTACCCGGATTTCAATCCCGAGAAGGGAACTGATCTACACGCGCATTACTTCCGGCAACGTTATCACTTTTTCACTCTCCTGATCTTCGCCGTCGTGCTCAGCATCTGCCGTGACCTCATTCTTAATCATTCCCTGCCCAGCCTAATCAATCTGAGCTTCCACCTCGCTTTCATCGGTCTTGCCGTTAGCGGCCTGGCGATTGCCCGCGAGCGCTACCACAAGCTTCTCGCCCTCGTCGTGGCAGCGGTTTTTGCTTCTTACGTCGTACTGCTCTTCACGCGACTCGAGTAAGCCGACGCCGTCAGCGCGTAGACCAGATTCTGCCTGAGAATGCCGCGCGAATCAGGCCGTTCGCTTTGTCGCAGAAAACGGGCACCGAGCTTTTCCACGGCGCGTCGCGAGCGGATGTTGTTTTCGCCCACAACAAACAGCACGCGCCGCACGAAGCGGAACGCGTGATCGAGCATGAGAGTTTTGAGCTCGGCGTTGTACTCACCGCCCCAGAATTTTCTCTCGAGGAATGTCCAGCCGATCTCTACTTCGCCATTCGCCTCGTCCAGATGGCAGTAGCGCGAGCTGCCAATGACGCGGCCGGAGCTGCGCTCGATAATGGCAAACGCTCCTTTCGATTCGAGCGCGCCGGCAAAGTACCGCGCGAAAACCTCAGGTTTGTAGCGATCACTTTCCGGATGTTGTTCCCAGATGAGCGGGTCGCCTGCCGCGTGAAAGAGCGCATCGAAATCAGCCGGAGCGAGAGGGCGCAGCTCGAGCAGCGGTCCGCGGAGGGTGGGTTGAAGGTCGAATGGCGTAGCGGCGAGTGTCACACGTCGCGATACAGCGTGCACTCGCAGGGATGCGGGACGAAATCGAACATGAGATTAGAAAACGAAAATCGAGCCCGGCCAGAACGGGCTGGGGTGTTACTCGACAGAGATAGATGTAAGCAGTGCGCGAAAACTCGCATCCATGGCGGCATCGTATCTGGCGTCGTTCTGCGCCAGGTGAAACCAGTTCAAGCTTACGACAAGATGGATGTCAGCAACATCGCGGTAAGCGACACGCGAAAACAGACTGTATTGCCCGAACCGGGCGCCCGCGCGCCGCACTGTCCACGTCCCAACTACAGACGTCTCGCCGCCGATCGAGCTTACAAGCTGCCTGTAGCGAGCGCTGACTTCTGGCCACTCCGTCTGGAAGGTTTGCATCGTTATGGTCGAATCGAAGTCGCTCGACTGGCTGGCAGGATTGTGAGCTGTCCATTTCGCACCAGCCTGAGGTGGTTTGGTCGAGGCGACTAGTTTCCATTCAGGACCGAGCTGGTACTGCACGCGTTTTTTTGCTGTCGCCAAAACCTGCTTGCCTCCCGCAAAGGCAGGTATCGGCATTGTTGCCGTGAGCAGCAGCAAAACGAGCTTTACCCGCGACATCGGTCACACGTCGTAGTACATCGAGAACTCGTAGGGGTGGGGGCGCAACCGAAGTGAATCGTATTCCTTCTGCTTCATCTCGGTCCAGTTCCTGATGAAATCTTCGCTGAAAACGTCGCCCTTGAGCAGAAATGAATGGTCCGCCTCGAGTGCGCGGATTGCGCCGCCGAGCGAATCTGGCACGCTCGGTACGTTCGCGAGTTCTTCCGGCGGCAAATCGTAGAGATTTTTATCCAGCGGATCGCCGGGATCAATGCGGTTCTGGATTCCATCCAAACCCGCGAGGAGCAGCGCGGCGAATGCGATGTACGGGTTCGCCGAGGAATCCGGCGTGCGGAATTCGATGCGTTTCGCTTTCGGGTTGGCTGAGTACGTGGGAATGCGAATGGAGGCGGACCGATTCCGAGCCGAGTAGGCCAGGTTCACCGGCGCCTCGAAGCCCGGCACGAGCCGCTTGTAACTGTTCGTCGTCGGGTTCGTGATGCAGGTGAGCGCGGGCGCGTGTTTCAAAATTCCGCCGATGAAAAACAGCGCCGTATCGCTCAGCCCGGCGTAGCCATTTCCGGCAAAGAGCGGCTTATCGCCGTTCCAGAGCGACATGTGCGTGTGCATGCCGGAACCGTTGTCGCCGAAGAGCGGCTTGGGCATGAAGGTGACGGTTTTGTTGTGCCGTTTGGCCACGTTACGCACGATGTACTTGTAGTACTGCATGTGGTCGGCCATCTCTTTCATGGGCGCGAACCGAATGTCGATCTCGGCCTGGCCGGCGGTGGCGACTTCGTGGTGCTGGCGCTCGATCGGAATGCCGGCGCGCTCAAGCTCGAGGCACATTTCGTTTCTGATGTCCTGCAATGTGTCCGCCGGCGAGACCGGGAAATAACCTTCCTTCGCACGAATTTTGTAGCCGAGGTTCGGGAACTCTTCACGCGAGCTGTTCCAGTGCGCTTCCCCGCTCTCGACGCAATGAGATGAGCGATTTCCCTCGTAGGAAAACCGGACGTCATCGAAGATGAAGAACTCCGCTTCGGGGCCGAAGTACGCCGTGTCGGCGATGCCGGTACTTTTCAGGTAAGCATCCGCTTTTTCGACAATCCCGCGCGGGTCGCGATCGTAAGGCTCGCGCGTAATCGGATCCACGATGGTGCAGATCAAGGAGAGAGTCGGCTCGGCGTTGAAGGGATCGATCCACGCCGTCGCCGGATCAGGAATCACGAGCATGTCGGACGCGTTGATCGCTTTCCAGCCCCGAATGCTCGAGCCGTCGAAGCCGAGGCCTTCGGAGAAAATGTCCTCGTCGTACTCAGTGAGCGTGGTGGTAAAATGCTGCCACGCGCCGGGCAGATCGGTGAATTTGAAATCCACGAGTTTGACCTCGCGGTCTTTGATGAGTTTGGAAACGTCGGACGCGGATTGTCCTTTGGCAGTCATGTGCATGGCAGTGGGGATTGGTTGAGAGTTTTTGGTTGAGAGTTGAGAGCCGCTTACCGCAAGTTCGACACCATTTGCCGACAGGCAGCTCTCAACTACCGACTCTCAACTAACAACTGCTTTCACACCGCCTTTTCCCCGATCTCCTCCGTCCGAATCCGCACGGCGTGCTCCACCGGCACAACGAACACCTTGCCGTCGCCGATTTTCCCCGTCTTGGCCGCGCCGACCACCACGCCGACCGCTTTCTCCACCATGTCGTCCGCGAGCACGATCTCCACTTTCACCTTGGGCAAGAAATCGACTGTGTACTCACTGCCGCGATAAATCTCCGTGTGGCCTTTCTGCCGCCCGAATCCTTTCACCTCGGTGACCGTCATCCCCTCGATGCCAAGCTCGGCCAGCGCCTCTTTCACTTCCTCGAGTTTGAACGGCTTAATGATGGCTTCGAGCTTTTTCATAACGGGTAAACTGGCGGGACTGCCGCGTCTTTCAACGCGAAAACGAAACGCGGCACGCGCTTCCTTAGCAACGCCGCCGCGCGCTGGCAATCGCTAAATTTTTTCGCGTCCCGTTCCTCGCAAATTTGCCATTCGAAACGGCTGTTTATAATGAACGGGATGCCCTCAGATTCATTCGTTCACCTCCATTTGCACACGGAGTACTCGCTGCTGGATGGGGCAGTGCGGATGGGCCAATTGATGGAGCGCGCGGTGGAATTCGGGATGCCGGCGGTGGCCATGACGGATCACGGGAACTTGTTCGGGGCGATCGAATTCTATCAGGCGGCTGAAAAGGCTGGCATCAAACCGATCATCGGCTGCGAAGCGTATGTGGCGCCGGTTTCGCACAAACAGAAAACGGGAGCGGATCGCGATTATGGTCATCTCACGCTGCTCGCCCGCGACGAGGAAGGCTACCGCAATCTGGTCAAGCTGGTCTCGATTGCGCACCTAGACGGTTTTTATTACCGGCCGCGTGTCGATAAGGAATTGCTGCAGCAATATTCGCGCGGCTTGATCGCGCTCAGCGGCTGTCTCGCCAGCGACGTGAACGCCGCGCTAGTCGCAGACGACCTCGTCCAAGCGAAACGCCACATGGACGAGTACCGCAGCATCTTCGGCGCGGAGAATTTTTTCGTGGAACTGCATGACCATGGAATGGCGGAACAGAAGAAATGCAACTGCACGCTGCCGAAATTGGCGCGCGAATTTGGGCTTGGCCTCGTCGCTGCCAACGACGTGCATTTTCTCCGGCGTGAACACCATTCTTCGCATGACGTGATGCTTTGCATCGGCACCGGCAAAAACGTAAGCGACGAGCGCAGGATGCGTTACCTGCCCGAGCTTTGCTTCAAATCGCCGGCGGAAATGACCGAGCTGTTCCGCGATTTCCCCGAGGCGATCACAAACACGCTGGAAATCGCCGAGCGCTGCAACGTCAAGCTGGAGTTCGGCCAATCGAAGTTCCCGCATTATCCGGTGCCGGAAGGGACGACGCGCCAGGCGTTGTTGCGAGAGCTTGCCCTGCGAGGCTTGCGCAGACGCTACGCTCAGCGCGCGGAAAGCGACGGAGACTTGCGAGCGCGGCTTGAGTACGAACTTGATGTCCTCGAGCGCACCGGTTTCGTTGATTACTTCCTCATCGTTTGGGATTTCATCCGCTTTGCCCGCGAACGCGGCGTGCCGGTCGGACCCGGGCGCGGCTCCGCGGCGGGATCGCTGGTCGCCTATGTTTTGGAAATCACGGACGTTGATCCGCTGCAATACGGATTGATCTTCGAGCGGTTTCTCAATCCTGAGCGGGTTTCGCCGCCGGACATTGATCTCGACTTTTGTGAGTCGCGCCGTGGCGAAGTTCTTGAGTACGTGCGGCAGAAGTACGGCGAGCGCCGCGTGGCGCAGATCATTACCTTTAACAAGCTTAAGGCCCGCAGTGTGGTGCGCGATGTCTCGCGCGTAATCGGGCTCAGCTACGCCGAAGGTGACCGGCTGGCGAAGATGATTCCTAACGAGATCAATATCACGCTGGAAGGCGCAGTGGAAAAAAATCCGGACCTGAAGCGCGCCATCACC
>JAFASN010000019.1 GCA_019244415.1 Verrucomicrobiota bacterium
TTTTTCCGGCGCACCGCGTCGGCCGCTTTGTCGGTCATGTCCACGACCTGTGTGGAATGCACAATCTCGATCCGGTCGTCGTTGTAGCCGTGCTTCCGCAGCTCGCTTTGCAATTGCTGCTTGTCACCCACCAGCAAGAGCTTGGTGATTTGCCGGTACTCGCGCAGGGCCAGCACTGCTCCACCCACGAGATTCGGCGGCCCGAAATCGCCCCCCATCGCATCCAGCGCGATTCTCATTCGAGCCGGGAGTGTGCTTTCAACCGCGAGTGAATGCAAAACGAAAAATGCCGCGGACCTGGATGGGAGTTGACCCCAGAGCTCACGAGCACGCAGAGAAGTACACGAATGGTAACTGTGTGAACTGGGTGTGCTCGGTGGTGAGTGGTCCCGGTTCCGGCTAAACTGAGAGATGCTTTACGTCGTCGCCACACCGATCGGAAATCTGGGCGACATTACCTTGCGCGCGCTTGAGGTACTCAAATCAGTGGACGCCATCGCAGCGGAGGACACGCGGCATTCCGGCATGTTGCTGCACCATTTTGGAATCAAAAAACCGCTGATCAGTTTTCACCAGCACAACGAAGCCATGCGCACGGCCCAGCTCGCGGAGCGGCTTGCGGCTGGCGAAAACATCGCACTCGTCACCGACGCCGGGACGCCTGGTTTGTCTGATCCCGGCGCACGGCTGGTGCGCGAGTGCATCGCGCGGGATTTGCCGTTCACGATTGTGCCAGGCGCTTCGGCCATATTGACTGCGCTGCTCGGATCGGGATTCGCCGCCGAGACATTTTGCTTCCGTGGATTTCTGCCGGTGAAGAGTGGCGGACGTGAGCGCGAATTGCGTGCAGCGGGCGAGCGCGAGGAGACGACGATCTTCTTCGAATCACCGCACCGGCTTCTGAAAACGCTTTCGGCATGTGCCGAGCTGTTGCCGAACGCGCGAATCTGCGTCGGGCGCGAGTTGACGAAAAAGTTCGAGGAGTTCCGCCGCGGCATCGCCGTCGAACTGCTGGCGCATTACAGCGCACACCAGCCGAAGGGAGAAATCGTGCTGCTGATTTCAGGCCGCACCAGTGGCACCCGCCGAGACGCGCTCAATGCTGGTAACTAGCAGGGCAGAGAGATAATGCTGAGTACCATCCTGTTCCTCGATCGTGATCTGCGGGATGTCGCTCGAAGCGGCCAGCACGAAATCGGGATGCTCGATCCGGTACTCGCGACCGTCTGCCATTCGCATCACGAACGGCTGAAACGGGGTGGCATGCAGCAATTGCCGGATTCGAGGCTTCACGTGATAAGTTTATCTCAATGTGCGCACTGTTTCCAATGAGTTGCCAACCCCGCCGGTCTGTGGAACAGTGCGCGGCTTTTTCCCAGCAGTTCCTATGGCTTTTGCAATCATCAAGACCGGTGGCCGGCAGTTTCGCGTGGCAGAAGGCGACACCATCGATGTCGATCTTCTGGAGGGCGAAGCGGGCAAGGAGATCGAGCTGGGCGAAGTACTCATGCACGCTGATGGTGACAAGGTCGTACATGGCGCACCGATCTCCGGCGCACGAGTGACGGCTCAGGTCGTCGAGCAGCGCAAGGACAAGAAGGTCATCGCCTACAAGTTCAAACGGCGCAAAGGCTATCACCGCACCGTTGGCCATCGCCGCAAGCTCACTCGCCTTAAAATCACAGGCATTCGACTTGGCGAATAGCGGCTCTCGACTCTCAACTAACGACTCTCAACTTCCTCAATGGCTCACAAAAAAGGACAAGGCAGCGTCAAAAACGGGCGCGACAGCGTCAGCAAACGGCTCGGGGTGAAGAAATTTGGGAGCGAGCTGGTCGTCGCCGGCAACATTATCGTCCGTCAGCGCGGGACGAAATTTTTGCCGGGGAAAAACACAGGGCTCGGGCGCGATTACACGATCTTCGCGCTGACGGACGGTCGAGTGAGGTTCGACCGGGCGGGACGGCGGGTGAACGTCGTGCCCGAGGTGCGAGAAGGCGCCTGAGTTCGGCATGGCTGCGACGTGAGGCGCCTGCCCAGCTGCGCGGCGCCAGCTGAAAATGTTTTCACTTTCAGCGTGCAAAGCATTGCCCAAATGATGCTGTCTGTTCTATAAAGATTCTTCGCGCGATCATGAAATATAAGACCTTCCTTCTTTTCGGTGCGCCTGGCAGTGGCAAAGGCACCCAGGGTAAAACGCTCGGTACTATCCCGCGCTTTTTCCACTGCGCGTGCGGTGATGTTTTCCGCTCGATCGATACCCGAACCGCGGTCGGCAAAGCGTTTCTTGAGTACTCCAGCAAGGGCCAGCTCGTGCCCGACGACGTGACGGTTGAGCTTTGGAAGGAAGCAATCGACGCGGCAGTGGACGCGCACAAATTCAAGCCGGACATCGACACGCTGGTACTCGACGGCATTCCGCGAAACGTAGGCCAGGCGGAGATCATGGAGGAAATGATCGATGTCCAAAAAGTCTTCCACCTTTCCTGTCCCGACCGCGCCACGCTCTTTTACCGGCTTAAGAAACGAGCGCTGAAAGACAACCGGCTCGATGACGCAAACGAAGAAGTCATTCAACGCCGCCTCGAACTCTACGACAAGGATTCGAAACCTGTACTCTCCCATTACCCGAGCGAATGCGTCACCTGCATTGACGCGACGCAGCCGCCCGCCAAGGTTCTCTTCGATATCCTCGCCAGCGTGAACGATAACGGCGCGGTACCCCGAACCTATGAGCCAGCAGCCGCAGCAGCAGTTTGAGAATTTCACCGCCTCGAGCCTTTATTGCGACAAATGCAAGGCGGCGATGCCGGTGCGCGAGCGCCTGCTGCTGGTGCTGCCGGACAAGGAAATCTACGATTATCTTTGTACCGGCTGCGGATCGTCCGTGGGCTCGCGTGAAGTGACTGCCGGCGAAAAAATGATGGCGCAAGCTATGGCCGCGCAACAATCGCGCCGGCGCCGCCGAGTACCAATTTCGCTCTGACGCAGTGTAGCGGCGGGTATCCTCACCCGCACCTGATCCCGAGCTCTGACGCAGTGTAGCGGCGGGTGTCCTCACCCGCAGGTCATGCCGAGCGGAGCGAAGCGGAAGTCGAGGGATCCCGCGAACTGATCGTTCCGTTCCACCGGATTCCTCAGCTCCGCTCGGAATGACCCGATCGACTGATTGCGGATCACACATCCGCCTCTACACTCGAGCGATGCGCATCGTGTTCATCGGTAGCGGCGCGATCGGTATCCCAGCGATGCATCTGCTGCGCGAATCACCCGAGCACGAGCTGGTCGGAATCGTCACGCAACCGGACAAACCGGTCGGGCGCAAACAAATTATCACGCCGCCCCCGATCAAAGCTGCGGCTCAAAATTGCCCCGTCCTGCAACCGCCCCGGATCAAACACAAGGAGGCGATCGATGCGATCCGCGCGCTCGCACCGGAGTTAATCGTCGTGATGGCGTACGGCCAGATTCTGCTGCGCACTGTATTGGAAATTCCGAAGCTCGGCTGTTTGAATCTGCACGCTTCACTGCTACCGCGCTGGCGAGGTGCGGCGCCGATCCAGGCCACCATCGCAGCTGGGGATGCTGAGACCGGCATCACCGTTATGTACATGGATGAAGGGCTGGATACCGGCGACATTCTTCTCCAGCGGGACATCAAGGTCGCGCGCGAAGAAACGGCCGGCTCGCTGCATGATCGTCTGGCGCAGCTTGCGCCCGAAGCGCTGCACGACGCGCTTGTACTTTTGGGCAGCGGCAATGCGCCTCGTACTCCGCAGGACAACGCGCGCGCGACGTACGCTCCCAAGCTCGAGCGAGAGAATGGCCGCATTGACTGGAGCGAACGCGCCGAGGTGATCGAGCGCAAAATTCGTGCATACAATCCGTGGCCGGCCGCGTTTACCACGTTCAACGAACGCATACTGAAAATTTTTCGCGCCGAGATCGTTTCGGAAAAGCAAAACGAGCTCACCTTTGCAGCAGCCGATGCCTTTATCGCCGCGCGCGAAGTACAGCTCGAAGGCTCGCGCAGAATGACGGAGGATCAGTTCCTGCGTGGGCATTCTCCTCGCGCATTGTCATCCTGAGTCCAAGGGCGGCGAAGGAGCTTGCGAAGCTTTAGCGATTGGCGAGATCCCTCGAGTTCGTGGGGTCGCGGCATCGCGTAATTTGCTTTCCCATCCGCCGTGAGTTGCGGCATCTTGGCAACCGCATGCATACCGCCGTTTACAAGCGTGTCGTACTTAAGCTGAGCGGCGAAGCGATGCAGGAGCGTGGCTCGCGCGAGAACATTTCACCGCAAATCGTGCGCGAGATCGCCGAGCGCATTAAGGAAGTACGCGATCTCGGCGTGCAGATCGGCGTCGTCATTGGCGGGGGAAATATCTGGCGCGGTCTTTCCGCATCGCACCGCGGGATGGATCGCACCACGGCCGATTACATGGGAATGCTGGCAACGGTGATCAACGGCCTGGCATTACAAAGTGCCTGCGCACAGGTCGGCGTCGAAACGCGCGTCCAGACTGCGATCGAAATGAAGAATGTCGCTGAACCTTTCATCCGCGGCCGCGCCATTCGGCATCTCGAGCTTGGGCGCGTCGTTATCTTCGTCGCCGGAACCGGCAACCCGTACTTTTCCACCGACACCACGGCGGCGTTGCGCGCGAGCGAGATTGGCGCCGAAGTTATTTTGAAAGCGACGAAAGTGGACGGCGTTTACGATTCCGATCCAAAAAAAAATGCGGACGCGCAGCGCTACGATCAGATCAGTTTCACTGACGCGCTGAGTAAACGTTTGCAGGTGATGGACTCAACCGCGTTCAGCCTTTGCATGGACAACAAGATTCCCATCGTTGTCTTCGGCATGCAGCCGTCCACGAACTTCCGCGACATCGTCACCGGCCAGAAAATCGGCACGCTGGTTTGCGATTAATTCCGCGCGACCGCAAAATCATTCCTCATGAGCAGTGACGACATTCTTCTGGAAGCGGAAATGGCGATGGAAAAAAGCGTCGATTACATGGTGCACGAGTTCGCCGCCGTGCGCACCGGCAAAGCGTCGCCGACGCTGGTGGAGAACGTGGATGTGCAGGCTTATGGCTCGGCCATGAAGCTGAAGCAGCTGGCGCTGATCACCACGCCCGAGCCGCGATTGCTGGTTGTGCAGCCGTTCGACGCCGGCACAGTGCGCGACATTGAAAAGGCGCTGAACGAATCAAAAATCGGCATCACCCCGTCAGTGGACGGCAAGATCATTCGTCTGCCGATTCCTGAGTTGTCGGAAGAACGGAGGCGAGATCTCGTTAGGTCCCTGGGAAAAATGGCGGAGGAAGCTCGAGTACGAGTGCGCGGGAACCGGCGCAGCGCCCTGGATGAGGGCAAGAAGGCGAAGACGGCCGGCGATTTAACCGAAGACGGTTTGCGCGACCTGGAGACAGAAGTGCAGAAACTGACGGACCGATTTGTGAAATCGATCGATGATCATCTCGGGCGCAAGGAAGCCGAGATCATGAAGGTGTGATTCTCACCGACGGCTACAAACGCACCAAATCCAGCAGGAACTGGCACCAAAGATAGATCATTCCGCGCCAGGAATATTTCACTTCATCGTTCTCGGCCAGTTTGAGAACGCCGGCGTGGACATTATGCGCGATCTGCTCGCGTAGATCATTTTCGATATCGTTGTGGATGCGATCGTCGTCCATCGCCTCCAGCGCCGGCGTCTCGATGGCGTGATGCCGCAGGAATTCGCGGTGGCTTTGGTAAAGCTGCCAGAAGTTTTGATCAGGCCGCTGCCGATTGATGCGGTAGTGCGGTGTTAACTTTAATCCGTAGGAAAGAGGGTAATTCCACGTCGTCCAGATCAGGCCATCTTTGGCGCGCGAGGAGATGCGCAGGTAATAAAAGGAAAGATCGTGCTGCTCGTTCAGGCAGATGGTTGCCTGGGCGTGGTCTTCGTCCTTGTAAAAGAAGCGGAAGAATTGCCGATAATCTTCCCAATCCCAGCCGGCGTCGTTCACATGCGCGAACCCTTCGTTCTCGATCTCGCGGGTAATATCATCAAGTGTGGGAAACAGGCTGGCGGACGGCGGACTTTTCGGCCGGAGACGTTTTTCCTTCGGCAAACGCAAAGTACGAATACGCGTGAGAATCTCCAGCCAGGGCAAGAAAAGCCAGCTCGCAGCGCCGGCCACCCCCCACGCCAGGCTGTCTGTAACGAAGTACACGGCCAGAAACGACGCGATCAGGATTCCGAGTGCGCCCGTTTTTTGCGCGAAGGACGTTTGATAGCTGCGCAACGCGATGCTCAGCACCGCGATACCAGCTGTGAGTAGCAGGCCGAACAGCATCTATGGCGCGATCTGCCGTTCGCTTAGGAATTTCTCGAGCTGATGCGTGTCAAAATTGGCCAGCACGGCATCCCCCGCAATCAGAGTGGGCACATATGACTGATTAGAGAGATCGATCATTTCCTTATATGCAGCACGATTCCGGCCTACGTCGATTTCAGTGAATTTGTAGCCGCGCTCGCGCAGATAATCCTTGGCATCGATACACCACGAGCACATGGCCCGGCTGTAGAGTTTCAATTCCATCGCCATTGTTCTTTACCCAAGCTAAAACACGGCGCGCGTTTCCGTCAATCGATGGTGTCTGACGTGCGCACCACCGTCGGGCCACGCCGTTCCACTGAGTGACAGAAGTGAATCACGCCGCCTTTAGTACGACTTGGCCCATAGTACACGTTTCGCGCTCGGCGCGCCGGTGAAGATGCAGCGCCCCGGTTCGCCCTCGCCAAACGGGATGCAGCGAATGGTCACCTTCAGGTCGTTCTTGATTTGTGCCTCGGTTTCAGCGGAGCCGTTCCAGTGGGCGAGCGCGAAACCGCCGTGAATCTCAGGTTTGCTCGCATTTTGTGGGGTGAAAAAACTGTAGAACTCATCCCGGGAATTGATCTCGCGGGTGTGTGAATCTCGGAACCGTGTCGCGCGCTCGAGAAGATTTTGCTGGATCGAGGCCAGGATTTCTGGCGCGCGGTTAACGAATTCCATGCGCGAAAGAAATTCCTTCGCCTTTACCGGCTGATCGCGACGGCTCACCGCCACGGAATTCTTTTCGAGGTCGCGCGGGCCGATCTCGACGCGGATCGGCACGCCTTTCTTGATCCATTCCCAGTTCTTCACACCACCACCGATGTCGCGCCGGTCAACTTCAACTTCGATGTTCGTGTCGAAGAACTTCTTCGCACGCAATTCGCCCGCCATCTGATCACACGTTTCGAGTACCGCCGCGCGCGTCTCTTCTTTCGGCGTGATCGGCACGATGACGATGTGCGTGGGGGCAATTCGCGGTGGCAGGACAAGACCATCATCATCGCCATGCATCATGATGACGGTTCCGACCAGCCGTGTACTCACGCCCCAGCTGGTGGTCCACCCGAACTCCTGTTTTCCTTCGCGGTTCTGGAATTGAATTCCGCTGGCGCGGGCGAAATTTTGCCCGAGAAAATGCGATGTACCGGCCTGGATCGCTTTTCGGTCCTGCACCATCGCCTCGATGCTGAGTGTCTGGACTGCGCCCGGGAAGCGCTCGTTTGCCGATTTCTCGCCAGCGAACACCGGCAGGGCGAGATGATCGCGCGCGAACGTCTCGTAGACATCGAGCATGCGCTGCGTTTCCTCCCGCGCTTCGCGCTCGCTTTCGTGCACGGTGTGGCCTTCCTGCCAGAGGAACTCGCTCGTGCGCAGAAAAATTCGTGGCCGCATTTCCCAACGCACGACATTGCACCATTGATTAATGAGGATCGGCAGGTCGCGATAGGATTGCACCCAGCGCGCGTAGCTGGCGCCGATGATCGTCTCGCTCGTCGGTCTAACGACTAACGGCTCGCTCAGCGGACTGGCCGGCTGCATCTTACCTTCGGCATCAACTTCCAGCCGCGAATGCGTGACCACGGCACATTCCTTGGCGAATCCTTCCACGTGCTCGGCCTCCCTGGCAAAGTAACTTAGCGGAATAAATAGCGGGAAATAGGCGTTCCGGTGGCCGGTCGCGTGAAACATCGCGTCAAGCTGCCGCTGCATGTTTTCCCAAATGCCAAAACCCCAGGGACGCACAACCATGCAGCCGCGCACTTCACTCGGCTCGGCCAGCTCCGCGGCGCGGATGACCTGCTGGTACCACTCCGGAAAATCCTGCTCGCGGGTGGGCGTGATGGCGCTTTTAGCGGCTGGCATTTGCGGCATAAGCGCGCGGAAATTACGCCGCACCGAAGCAATTGCGAGCCTCCTTTCACGCGAGCCCGAGCGCGCCGGGGCTGATATGGCGCAACTTTACAGTCGATTTGGGTTAAATTTACGTATAAGAATTTCACCTAAGCCCGTTTCGTGTTGCCGGTTGCGACGGGGCGCGGGCTTGGAGGGTTGAAGCCACTACAATGAAAGTGAGGGTTACGATCGGCATCGTTACCGCTCTCGTGTGCCTTTTCGCGCTCGAGGCGCATCCCGCTATTCCGGATGATCAACTTCCCCCCACGCCGCATCACGCCACCGTTCGACATTCTCCCGGCATGATGCCCGATGGGCAGCTTCCCTTCGGACGTGTTTCGCCGGCGGGCCGGCCGATGTTGAGCCCGCGATACTATCCGCAACAGCGGCAGGCAAGCCCGTTCCGGCATACATCAAGTACCGGCGTCACGCCGAGTTTGCGGCCGCGAATCAGCCAGCCGGAGAACCAAAATCTGAATCGCGGGAACGCCTCTCGCCCCGTCGCGCCAAGTACAGCCCGGCCAAGTACAGCCCGGCCGAGTACAGCCAGACCAAGTACTGCCCGACCCGTCCAGCGTACTGCCGAGCGGAGTCCAGCGGACGTCGGCACGCATCGCACAACACCAAAATCTCGCGTCACCAAAGAGCAGGCTGAGCAACCCGCTGGCGCGAAAACTGGACGTACTCAGCGAGCAGAGGAGGCGATGCCGGCGCGGCCGAATGTCGCGCCGCCGCAGCAAAACGAGGGGGAGCACACGTTAATCATACCGACGCGAACGCCACTTCCCGCTAATGTGCCGCTACGTCTTCCCGAGCAAATGTCCATGCAGGCGCCGGCGCCATTCACCAATGCGCCGGGGGCGGAGCACTCGGGGGCGCCATTGCAGACAGTACCGCCCGCCCCCATGCCCGCGGCACCACGCACGCAACGGCGCGTACTTAATGAATTATCACCTGACGAGCGCACCCGCCTGCAAACCGCCCATCAAGCCGTTTTGCACGATGCAAACCTGGCTGCCTCCCGCGCCCGTTACCTGAACGCGCGCAAGGAATTTCGCCAGCAGCTGCGCGACGCTCTCCTGAAGGCTGACCCGTCAGTGCAGCCCATCCTTGAGAAAATCCAGAAGGATCACCCCGAAGATCACTAGCTAGAACGGCGGTCACTGGCTCGACTCTGCGCGCTCGCCACACCGCGGTCCTGGTATGCAGCGGCAAAATCAATGTCGCACACAGCACCGAACCGCGCATGCGGGCCATAGGCGGCTCCGGCGACATTGTAGCTGGCGTTAAAAATATTGCGCCGATGTCCACGGCCGCGCACGCCGTCGTCAATGATCAACGCCATCACGATCTCGCGCGCGCTACGCTGGCCGTAGGCGATGTTTTCAGCCCAGCCACCCTGCCATGCACCGTACCGATTGATGCGCAAGCCTGGGTTGCTTCCATCGCTGCCGTGGTGCCCCATCCGCCCGCCAGATTGGTCGCGGCAATGGTCGGCTGCTGCCTGGCAGAGTCCCGGCGAAAGAGCCAGCGTCTGCTCTGGCTGAGCACTGCGCAGGAAACGGATCGCTTCGTCGAGAGCACGAACTCCTTCCTGGGTGCGCAGAGCGATTCCGCCTGGCGTTTGCCGCACGTTGCCGGAATAGCTGAGCCGCATGCGTTCGATCAGGTCCGCGTAAAGCCGAGGATTTGCGCGAGCGACATTGATTTCGTGGATGATTGCCGCGGCCCCGACACGCGCAGAGGAAAGAGCCCCGGGTTGGCTGGCGTGAGTAAGTGGCGGGCAAAGGACAAAAAAAGCGCGAACTGCTGCGACGCGGGCTATATTTACCATACGTACTATAAAGCACACGCAGTGCCTTACGGCCGATCATGTGGCGCAAGTTATTGCCGGCGCGGGAACCGTGCGCTCTGAGCGTTTGCCGACGGGACGCGAGACCGTAGGTTAGCCGCGAATCAGAGGGGCAATGTGAAACTATGATCAACGTTTTCCGGAAACACCAGAAGTGGCTCATGATCGTGATCGCGATACTGGCGATCCCGTTCGTGTTTTACTTTAACAAGTCTGACCTCAGCGCGATGCGAGCCGGGCGCATGGCGAAGCTTTACGGCCGGGACGTTTCAGTGATGGATTTGCAGCGCGGCGGCCGCTACTTTGAGCTGGCGCGCGACCTCGGGATGTTCGAGTTCCTGCGCGATTTAATCGGCATGGCGCAAACGGAGCAGCAGGCGCGGGAACAATTCGCTCTCAATTTGATCATTATCCGTCACGAAGCAGACAAGCTGGGAGTGCACCCGACACCGGCCGAAATAGCGGATGCGCTAAAGAAATTACCGGCGTTCCACGGCAAGGATGGTTTCGACATGCAGAAGTACAATGACGCGGTGCAGAATTTCCTCGGGCCGCGCGGGTTCAGTGAGGCGCAAATGGAGGAGTTGATTGGCGACTCGGTAGCGCTGGAGCGGATCCAGCAGCTCGTCGGCACCGGAGCCACAGTGTCGCCCGCGGAGACCGAGAGAGACCTGGAGCAGATGTACTCGAAGCTCCAGGTAGCAGTGCTGCACGTGAAGACCAGTGATGTCGCGAACGAGGTGAAAATTTCCGATGAGGACATCAAGAAGTACTACGACACGAACAAG
>JAFASN010000020.1 GCA_019244415.1 Verrucomicrobiota bacterium
TGCGGTGCGCCATTGAAATCGCGCACGCGCTGAAAAC
This sequence comes from Verrucomicrobiota bacterium, assembly GCA_019244415.1. GTDB lineage: Bacteria > Verrucomicrobiota > Verrucomicrobiia > Chthoniobacterales > UBA10450 > AV69. The sequence goes on from JAFASN010000020.1 coordinate 38, forward strand.
GTCCCCGCAAATTCAACTCCGCATCGGTATGCACAGCGGACCGGTGAATGCCGTCGCTGATTTGAACCAGCGTGAAAACGTTGCCGGTGCAGGCATCAACATGGCGCAGAGGATCATGGATTGCGGTGATGCCGGGCACATTCTGCTCTCGCGGCACGTCGCTGAAGACCTGGAGCAGGACGACGAATGGCAGCCATGTCTGCACGACCTCGGCGAGGCGGAAGTTAAACATGGCGTTAAGCTGCACGTGGTTAGCTTTTACAACGGCGAAATCGGGAACGCCGAGGTGCCGCAGAAGCTGAAAATTGCGCGTAAACATGCGACGGCAGTGCGGCGGCGGTACCTTCTCGCGAGCGCTGTTGTGTTGGTACTCGCAGCAGCCGTGTTCATGATCTACCGCTCACGTGATGCGGTGAATGGGCAGACAATCCCGCAGAAAAGCATCGCTGTCCTTCCGTTCGAGAATATCAGCGCAGACAAGGAAAACGGCTTTTTCAGTGACGGAATCCAGGATGATCTGCTCACCAGCCTGGCGATGATTCGCGACCTGCGCGTGATCAGCCGCACCTCTGTGCAACGATATCGCGGCGCGGAGAACGCGCGCAGCCTGGCTGACATCGCGAAGACACTTGGCACGGCAAACGTACTTGAGGGCAGCGTGCGACGCGCGGGCAATCGCGTGGTGGTGAATGTGCAGCTCATCGATGCGCTGCATGATCGGCAACTATGGGCAAACCATTACGACCGCACGATCGCGAACTCGCTCGGCTTGCAGGGCGAGCTTGCGCGCGAAATCGCCGACGCTCTCAAGGCAACGTTAACACCGGAGGAAACGGCTCGGGTGGAGATCAAGCCGACGAACAATGCCCAAGCCTACGACCTTTATCTCCAGGCGCGCGTTTACGAATTCAAACCCGACACGTTTTTGCAGGACTATCGTACGGCTGAACAATTGTACGTGCAGGCCATCACGATCGATCCTTCCTTTGCGCTTGCCCATGCCCGGCTCGCCGCCACCCGCGCACGCATTTATCACTTCTTTGAGCCGACGGAAACCTGGAGCAAGAGCGCGCGTCTGGAGGCAAACAAAGCGCTCGAGCTGCAACCAAACCTCGGTGAAGCGCATCACGCGCTTGGGCTTTGCTACTATTGGTTCGATCGCGATTACGCCAGGGCCTTGCGCGAGTTCGAGATCGCGAGGCAACTGCTTCCGAATGACAGCTCGGTGCCGTGGGATATCGCCGCGATCAAACGCCGCCAGGGCAAATGGCAGGAAGCGGTGGCGAACTATCGGGCCATTCTCGTGCTCGATCCGGAGAACGCCAATGTCGTGCGTGATCTTCTCTACACTTATTGCGCGATGCGCGATTGGCCAAACACGATGCAAATGGCGCAACGGCTGCTGGCGCTGACGCCCGACTCGATCAACGCGAAGGCGCAGATCGGTTACGTGAAGTTCTTCGCCGACGGGACCACCGCGCGGCTAAAGAGCGAAATGGCAAGCGTGCCTGCCGGCGAGGATCCCGACGGTGCGGTCACCGGTTTTAGCCTCGACGCGGCCTTCATTGACCGCGACACAGCCGGAGCAGATAAGGCGCTGGCAAACTCGCCGCTGGAAAGCTTTTCGTACTTCAACGAAGTCGATACGCCGCGGAGCTATTTCACCGGCGTAGTCGCGCTGCTGCGCGGTGATTTGACTGGCGCGCGAGAGAACTTTGCCAAAGTGCGCGACAGTTTCGCCGCTTTGAGCAAAGAAGCGCCGGACGCGCCGGAGCGGCATGCATTTCTTGGATTTGTGTGCGCTTTGCTGGGCGAAAAGGAGCGCGCGATCGCGGAGGGAAAACGCGCGGTCGAGTTGCGGCCGGAATCGCAAGACGCGCTCGACGGCACCGTGATGGAAGCGGTGCTTGCCATGATTTACGCCCGCACGGGCGAGAATGATCGCGCTCTGGAATTGCTCCTCCATCTGCTCGCGGTGCCTGGGCCGGTGGATACGGCCAATTACAGCATCACGTTGAATGATTTGAAGCATCGCTGGGAATGGGACCCACTGCGAAATGATGCGCGATTTCAGCAACTGCTCGCCTCGAAACAATAAACTCGCGCAGCTCGCGCGCCGACGGCTAAGTTCCGAGAGTGGCTGACGAGCAGAAACCGAAACAGCGGCTCGAGATTGGCCATGTGTTGTTCATCGACATCGTCGGGTACTCGAAGCTGCTCAATGATGAGCAAACGGAAGCGTTGCATGAGCTGAACCAGGTCGTGCGCAACACGGACGCCGCGGAGCAAGCTGAAGCGGCGGGTCAACTGACGATCATTCCCACGGGCGATGGCATGGCGCTTGTGTTCACCGGTTCAGTCGAGGACCCAGTGGAATGCGCGCTGCAAATCAGCCAGGCCTTACGCGCGCAGCCGAGCGTGGCGGTGCGCATGGGCATTCATTCCGGTCCGGTGCATCGCGTCGCCGATGTAAACCAGCGCGATAACATCGCGGGCACCGGGATCAATATCGCGCAGCGGGTGATGGATTGCGGGGACGCGGGTCACATTCTCGTGAGCAAACGCGTGGCCGATGACCTGGCGCAGTACCGCCGCTGGCAGCCGTACTTACACGAGCTGGGCGATGTGGAAGTAAAGCACGGAGTTGTACTCTCGTTAGTCAACCTCTACGCCGAGACGATCGGCAATCCTGCGCCACCTCCAGGTTTCGGCAAGAGCGGTCGAGCTTTTCGCCAGTCTGGAAAAGCGGGGCGGAAAGGAATGGGGTCGATCGCGCGCGTCATCCTTATCATCGTGGGCGTGGTCATTTCGCTCACGCTGGTACTCGCGATCGTCTCCATCATTTTCACCCCCGCGATCGTGCGTTCACTGGATCGAAAGGGAGCAGAACCTCGCCTCGCGCCGATTCCTTCGCCGCCGTCGATCGACAATCAAATTCGGAACGCGGTCAGCAAACGAATCCAGGAGGAGTTACGGGAAAAGTTGCCCTCGATGAATGAGAGCCCAACGTCGGGACCGTCAGGCTCACCATCGCCCATTCCGGAGAAAAGCGGTACTAGTTTGCTGATGTGAAATTGATCAGGCGCAGCCGATGATGTGAATAGACTGCGGACGCGCGGGCTCTCCCAGCCGACGGTGTGCCTGGAAAAAGGGAGGGCCGCCGCGGTGCCATTTTCCTGCGCATTAAATGGTCCGCTGACACGGCCGAAAGTCGCTGTTGGAAAGCTCGGGGATTCAGGTCATGCAATCGCGGTTCGAAGTCGTGGGACGACGATGTTTTGCGTCATGGGCGGGCGAGTCAGTCGCAGACGCGGCAGAATGATGCTGCCCGCGCCCGGCTCCGCACCAACAGCCGCGCGAAAACGCGCGGGCCGGCCGCTACCGTCGGGCAACGTGAGCGGCTTGTCGCGTCTGGGCAGGCATTCGGGCGCATCCGTCATCTACAGTCCAAATGCGCGAACTGCCTGAAAAAGGGGCCAAAATTCTTTAGGGCCGAGGCCATTCATCACTTCTCTGGAAGTAAGAACTGCTCAATTCCGCCGTCCCGGGAGGTCAGCTTTCCTGGCGTACTTCGGAAAACCGGGGCGAACTCTGTACTCAGGCTGGGCGCCCTAAGCCGCAGCTCGTGGGAGTTGTCGAAATGATGCCCGAATCGCGATTATTTTTCTGGGATGAACCAGGAAACGAAGAGCGCGATCGATGCCGCGAAGATGGCGCCGGTGGTGATCCAGCCGAGAATGTTCATGGGACGTGAGTTGGCGTGTTTGCCCATGACTTTGCGGCTGCTGGTCATGAGCATGATGAGCAGCATGAGCGGCGGCGTGGAAAAGCCCTGCACGATGCCGGCCCAGACGAGCGCGCGCATGGGATTGACGCCGAGAAAATTCATCGCCATCGCTACGAGGGTGAAGCCGGTGATCGCAGCGTAAAACGCTTTCGCCTGGCGCGGTTTTTTGTAGAGCCCATGTTTCCAGCCGCAGGTTTGAGCCAGATCGTAAGCGGCGCCGGTGGTCATTACCGGCACGGCGAGAAAGCCGACGCCGATCACGCCGAGGGCGAAAAGCAGACCGGCAGCTTTGCCGGCGAGCGGAACGAGCGCCTGCGCTGCATCAGCGGCGGTGTTGATGTCGCTGCGGCCGACTTTGAACAACGTCGCCGCCGTCGCGAGGATGATGAAGTACATGATGACATTGGAGAAAAACATGCCCGCGATCACATCCCAGAGCGTCTGGTTCATCTCCCTGCTCGAGGCGCCCTGCCGATCTTTCAATCGCGTCTGGCCGGCGGCGATTCGTTCTTCCACTTCCTGGTTCGATTGCCAGGTGTAAAGGTAGGCGGAGAGCGTTGTGCCGATCACCGCGACGAGCAGCGACAGAAACTGGCGGTTGAAATGGATCGTCGGCACCAGCGTTCCCCGAATCACCGGCCCGAGATCAGGCCGGGCAAAAAAGGCCGCGGCGACATACGCGAGTAACGCGAGCGCGAGCCAGCGAAAGACGTTCCGGATCAGCGTGTAAGAGCCGAACACTTGCAGCGCCAGGATCGTTAGCGTCACGCCGGCGATGATCCACGGCATTGCCACCGGTACTAACAGTTGAAGCGCGGCGCCCATGCCGCCGATGTCCGCTGCGGCTTCGATCGTGTTGCCGATGAGTACGCCGACGAGCGTGATGTAAAGCAGCCAGCGCGGGTAAATGTCGCGCATGACGCCGAAAAGCCCTTTGCCGCAGACCTGGCCCAGCTTCGAGGAAAGGTAAACGACCGCCACCATCATCGGGAATGTGACGGGTGCGGTCCAGAGGAACGAGGGGCCGAGTGTTGCGCCCGCGCTGGCGTAAGTGCCGATGGCGGATGGATCGTCGTCCGCGGCGCCGGTGATCAGTCCGAGGCCAAGCGCGCGCAGGAGCGGGCGGCGGTGCTGGCGAGGCCGATCAGGCGCGCGGGCAGGCTTTGCGTTTGTGGGCGCCGAGGTAGTCACCTGAGGACTTCGCACTCCCGCAGGTAAGTGGTTTCCACACGCGCATCGTTATGCCGTTACGTTTTGTAAGTGCATGGAACTGGTTGACGCAGTGCTGGGCCGCCCGCTGGCGACGACGGAGCAGCATGGGCAAAAAATTGGGCCCTTCGCCGGAGTACCGGTACTCGGGCTGGACGGACTCGCTTCGGCCGCGTACGGGCCGGAGGCAGCGCTGGCTGTACTCATCCCCGTGGGCGTGGCAGGTCTGGCCTACATGTGGCCGATCATCGGTGCGATTCTGCTTTTGCTGGCGGCGCTGTACTTTTCCTACCGGCAGACCATCGAGGCGTATCCGAACGGCGGCGGGTCGTACACAGTTGCCCGGCAAAATCTCGGCACGAACCTGGGCCTGCTCGCAGCCGCATCGCTGCTGCTCGATTACATTCTGAACGTCGCGGTGGCGATTTCCGCCGGCATTGCCGCGCTCGTTTCAGCGGTGCCCCTGCTTTATCCGTACATGCTCTGGCTTTGCCTCGGCACGCTGCTCGTCATCACCCTGGTGAATCTTCGTGGCATCCGTGAATCAAGCCTCGCCTTCGGCGTTCCCACTTACCTTTTCGTCCTCACGCTGCTCGGCGTGGTTGCCGTCGGCTTGTACCGTACTCTGGTGAACGGCGGACACGCTGCGCCTGTGGTCGCTCCGCCCGCGGTTCCCGCTGCGGTCACCAGCGCGAGCATTTGGCTGCTGCTGCGTTCGTTCGCCAGCGGCTGCACCGCCATGACCGGCGTGGAGGCAGTAAGCAATGGCGTGCCCCTTTTTTCTAAGCCGACGGTGCAGAACGCGCAACGCACGCTCACGCTCATCGTAGTTATTCTCGCCCTGCTGCTCGGCGGTGTGGCGACACTCTCCCACGGCTATTACATCGCCGCCATGGACGAGGAAAAGCCGGGTTACCAAAGTGTGCTTTCGCAGTTGATCGCAGCCGTCGCAGGGCGCGGGATTGTCTATCACGTCACCATCGGCAGCGTGATCGCTGTACTCATGCTGTCGGCCAACACCAGCTTCGCCGATTTTCCCCGGCTTTGCCGGTTGCTTGCGGAAGACGGTTTCCTTCCCGCCGCCTTCGCCAACCTCGGCCGCCGCCTCGTTTACTCCATCGGCATCAGCATTCTCGCTATTATCTCGGCGCTGATCCTTATCGGTTTCGGGGGAATTACGGACCGGCTGATCCCGTTGTTTGCCGTCGGCGCGTTCAGCGCGTTTACCCTTTCACAGGCTGGGATGGTGATGCACTGGCACCGCAGCAGTGTGCGCAAACATCGCCTCACGAAAATCACCGTGAACGCGATCGGCGCGATCACCACCGGGCTCGCCTTGCTGATCATCATCGCGGCGAAATTCATCGAGGGCGCCTGGGTCACGCTGATCATCGTCCCCGGCATGGTGGCGATTTTCAAAGTTGTCGGGCGGCACTACCGGCGGATGGCGCGCGAAGTCGCCGATAGCGAGCCGCTGAAAACCGGCAAAGTACGGCCGTTGGCTGTGATCGTGCCGATTGACGGCTGGAACAAGGTGACGGAACGCGCGTTGCGTTTCGCCCTGGACATCTCGTCCGATATCACCGCGGTGCACGTGACGAGCAAGAGCGATGACAAGCGGCTGCGTAAACGCTGGTGTGAGATGGTGGAAGAACCGGCGCGCGCGGCGAAGTACGAGCCGCCCCGCCTGGAGATTATCCAGTCTCCCTACCGGCAACTTTTTCAGCCGATTCTCGATTTCGTGGACAAGATAAAGCAGGAAAAACCGGGCCGGCTGATCGCAGTGGTAGTGCCCGAAGTAGTGCAGCCGCGCTGGTGGGAATACCTGCTGCATAATCACCGCGCCATGGGACTCAAGGCTGCGCTTTTCCTGAAGGGCGACGAGCGCACGGTAGTGATTAACACGCCGTGGTACATGCGCGACGTCTAGCGCGTCGAAGTCTGGGAGCGGGCGAAAAGTGGAGAAAGCGATCACGTTCGATCTGCCGGTCGCAGTTTTTCCTAGCCAGCAGCGCCCCACCTTTTCTATCGTCCCGCTTTTAAATGATTCAGCGTGATTATCTCGTCATCGGGGGTGGAATTGGCGGCGCCAGCGCGTGCGAAGCCGTCCGGCAACATGATAAACGCGGCACCCTCATGCTCATTGCCGCGGAGGCGTTTGCGCCGTACAAGCGCTGGCTGCTCTCGAAGGGGTTCCTGCGCGACAAAAACGCCGCCCCGAACAAGCTCACGCAGGTAAACGAGCAGTGGTTCTCAACGCACAAAGTGGACGCGCGTTTCGCCACCGTGGTCACGCAATTGAATATCGATCGCCGGCTGGCCGTACTCGGCAATGGCGAAACGATAGAGTTTAACAAAGCTTGTCTCGCCATGGGCAGCCGCCCCGTGCGCCCACCGGTGGCCGGCGTGGGGCTCGGCAATGTGATTTACCTCCGTACTTTGCGCGACGCCTTCGCGCTTCGCGAGATGGCCGAGCACGAAAAGAACATCATGATCGTCGGCGGCGGTTTGCTCGCATGCGAGACGGCGGCAAGCCTGCGCCAGATGAAGCTCAAGGTCAGCATGATGCATCGCCACGCGAGCCTGCTCAATCGCTATCTTGACCCGGATACAGGCGCGTGGTTGACCAGTTACTTCGCGAAAAACGGCGTGAACCTGCTCATGGGGGAGAGCCTGAATGGCTTCGAAGGCAAAACGGTGCTGAGGAATATCCAGACGAAAAGCGGGAGCCGCGTCGCGGCCGGGCTGGCAGTCGTCGCCTGTGGCGCCGAACCGAATCTCACACTCGTGCGCAACACCCCGCTCTCAGGCCCATACGGCTCGCCCGTGACCGAATACCTGGAGACGGAAGAGAAGGGGATCTACGCAATCGGCGATCTCGCATTTTATCCAGATCGTCTCATGGGCGGAATGCGCCGGCAGACACACTGGGAAAACGCGCGCGACCAGGGACTCGTCGCCGGGGCCAACATGACCGGCAAGAAACGCATCCGCTACGAGCAACTGCCGTACTTTTGGACCGAGATGTTCGATTTGCGCCTCGATTTCGTCGGCGACTTTTCGCTACCGGCCACGCGCGTGGAAATGAACGGCACGCACGCGAAAAAGAAGTTCACCACGCGGTACTGGCAGGGTGAGCGGCTGCGAGGGATTTTGGTGTCGGGGGGAACGCCGAAAGAGATTGAGGGCGCGAAAGCGGAGCTGCGAGAGAAACTGGGCAAGTAAACTGCTATGGGAATTATGGAAAAACAAACTCCCTGCCCTTGCCGTGTTTACTTTCGCTCTATTCGCCTTTGCCTGTCTCTCCGTCTTCGCTTCAGTCTTCTGGGCCTGCGCCAAGGAAACTGAGTATGCTCGACCAGGACGACCTGAAGTGGATCGCGAAGACGTCCACTGAGTTAAACACCACCCTCCAGCAAATCGCCCGTTACGCCGAGATGGCGCAGCGCAATCGCGGCGACCAGGATTACGTGCAAATGCTGGCGGATCGCGTTCAGGTCGCGAGCAAATCGGCGCAGGCGTTGTTTGATCGCGTCAGTTCCACCCTGGGCGAGACAGCGGAACCTAAAACACCGGGCGCTTCGCTATCGAAACCACCGGAAAATGCCGCGCCCGAAATTCCCGCCGACATCCCGGTCAAGAATCCGCACGGCGCGCGCGAGTACATCCTCATGATTGACGACGAGCCGGAGATCGCCGAGTTGGCGGCGGAAATGCTGGCCGAGGAAGGGTACAAGGTCATGATCGCCAAAGACGGGTTTGAAGCGCTAAAGATCTTCCAGCGCGTGAACCGGCAGATCGCCCTCGTGATTCTCGACTATTTCCTGCCGGTGATGGACGGCGACGCTGTGTTCGAGGAGTTAAAAGCGCTGAACCCGAACGTAAACGTGGTACTCAGCAGCGGTTTCGCCGAGCAAAATAAAATCGGCGCCATGCTCGCGCAGGGGTTGCGCGGTTTCATTCCCAAGCCATACACCCGCGCGAAACTGCTCGAGCAGGTGCGCTCGACCATCGACGCGTCACGCCGGCCGATCCGGTAATCGTCATCCCGAGCAGAGCGAGCGAAGTCGAGGGATCCCGCGGAAATCACCTTTAAGCTGACGCGACGGCATTCATCGACTTCGCTCGGGATGACAACGCGTTAGTGGCATCAATTTAGCTCATTAATGCGTGTCCTCATGGCCCGCATCGATGCCTTTTTTAAGTTGATGGCGGAGCAGAAAGCTTCCGACCTTCATCTCTCGACGAGTAATCCGCCGATGCTGCGCATCAACGGCGACCTCGTGCGCGTGGATTATCCGCCGCTGCAAAATGACGAGCTCAAGGCCATGGTTTACGAGATTGCTCCCGAAGGAAAGATCAAGACCTTCGAGGAACAGCTTGATGTCGATTTCGGCTACGAAGTACCGGGTATTGCGCGCTATCGCGCAAATTTTTTCCAGCAAAAGTACGGCATCTCGGCTGTGTTCCGGCTCATTCCGTCGAACGTACTCACGGTCGATGACCTCGGGCTGCCCCCTGTACTCAAGAAATTTCCGCTCTTAAAGAAGGGGCTCATTCTCGTCACCGGCCCGACTGGTTCCGGCAAATCGACTACGCTCGCGGCGATGATGGATTACGCGAATCTCCAGCGGCACGATCACATCATCACGGTCGAGGACCCGATCGAGTTCGTGCATCGCAGCCAGAACTGTCTCGTGCAACATCGCGAAGTGGGTGTGCACACACGATCGTTTGCAAACGCGTTGCGCGGCGCGCTGCGCGAAGACCCGGACATTCTGCTCGTCGGCGAAATGCGCGACCATGAGACGATCGAGCTCGCGCTCACGGCGGCCGCGACCGGTCACCTGGTTTTTGGAACGCTGCACACCTCCAGCGCATCGAAGGCGGTTGATCGCGTGATCGATGTTTTTCCGACGAATCAGCAAAACCAGATTCGCGCCACGCTGGCCGAGTCGCTCAAGGGCGTGATCGCGCAAAATCTTTTCAAGCGCATCGACAAACCGGGTCGGCTGGCCGCGCTGGAAATCCTGGTTGTGGACATGGCAATCGCAAACCTGGTACGCGAAGCCAAGACGCACCAGATTCCCGGCATGATCCAGGTCGGCAAAAAGAAAGGCAACCAGCCGCTCGATGACGCCATCATGGATCACCTGCGCAGCGCGCGAATTTCGCCCGAAGAAGCTTACGACAAGGCAATCGATAAAAAGAAATTCCGGCCGTTTCTGAAAAAACCGCCGGAAGACTGGACCGAAGAATAGAGATGCGCCTTCCTGACTTGGACAAGATTTTGCGCGGCATGCTCGCGAGCCACAGCGGGAAGGGAATTTCCGATTTGAACTTCTCCGTGGGACATCCGCTGCAAGTGGAAGACTTTGGCGAGCTGAAGCCGGTGTACTTCGACCCGAAAATCGAAGCGCTGACACCTTACCAAACCGAGCAGTTGGCCCTTTGCCTCATGCAAAATAATCAGCGGCTGATGTACGATTACCTCACCGGCGGCTCGTGTGATTGCAGCTATTCGCTCGATGATAACGCCCGTTTCCGCGTGAACATCTTCCGGCAGCGGGGCAATTTTTCCATCGTGTTGCGGCGGCTGGAAGGAAACATCCCCACGTTTGAGTCGCTTCAGCTTCCGCCTGTCTTTAAGGAAATCGCGAAGGAAAAAACCGGATTGATTCTCGTGACGGGTGCGACTGGCAGCGGCAAAACGACGACGCTTGCCGCTATTCTCAACGAAATTAACGAGACGCAGCCGGTACACGTCGTCACCCTGGAAGATCCGATCGAGTTTGTGCACCCGACGCGCAAGGCGACGTTCAATCAGCGCGAGCTCGGGCAGGATTTCAACAATTACCCAAATGGATTACGCGCTGCTTTGCGGCAGGCGCCGAAGGTGATTCTCGTGGGCGAAATGCGCGATCGCGCCACAGTGGAAGTCGCGCTCATGGCCGCGGAAACGGGTCACCTTGTACTCAGCACCTTGCACACGGTGGATGCAGGCCAATCGATCAATCGCATCCTTGGCTTGTTCTCGTTAGGTGAAGAGCAGCAATTGCGCATCCGGCTTTCCGATGTGCTGCGTTACGTGATCAGCCAGCGGCTGGCGCCGAGAACCGAAGGTGGCCGCCAATTGATCACGGAGATCATCGGCAACAATTTGCGCACCAAGGAAGCGATCGCGCTGGGCGAAGGCGAGCACCGCAGTTTCTACGAGATCATCGAAGCCAGCTCGCAGCTCGGCTGGATGACGTTCGACCAGTCGATCCTTTCCGCCTACGAGAACGGGCTGATCAGCGAAGAAACGGCCCGCATTTACGCGTCGAAGAAGGGGCGCATCACCCGTGGCATCGATCTCATCAAGAAAACGCGGGGCGCAGAGTTTGAGCTCGATTCCGGGCTGCGGCTGGACATTCCGACGAACGCCTTTCAATGAACATCGAGTCAGAACACGATCTGGGCTTCGACACCGGTGACAACACCGCGCTCGTCTGCGTGGACCATCAGCAATTGCAAAAAATGGTGGCGCCGCAGCTCATCGACATGAATTTCAAAGTACACCTCGGACTGCACGAGGACGACGTGCTGCTGAAGTTGCGCACCTACGCCTACGACGTGGTGGTAATTTACGAAAATTTCAAGGGCTCCACGCCGGCCACGAACCCGATTCTGAATGAGATGAAACGCCGGCCGGGCGCACAACGGCGCGAGCATTTCGTCGTACTGCTCACGCACCGTTTCACGACAAATGACGCGATGAGCGCGTTTGTGCAAAGCGTAGACCTCGTACTCAACGTCGCCGATCTCGCCAATCTCAAACCCGTGCTGCGCCGCGGGATGGCGCAACATCGTGAAATCTACCAAGCATTTCACTCGACGTTGAAAAGCGTTCAGGCAATCTAGTCACTCACCGCGTCCAGCCGCATGGCGGGGCGCGAAGAATTTTCGCACGGGCATGAACATCACACGATGGGTGAATTTTACCTGGGACCTGGCAACAACCGAGCTGCCTGAGCTGGCCGTGCCGCGGCATTACCGCATTGCGCTCGCCGGCGCTGAAGACCAGGAAAACTTGCAGCGGGTCATCAACAAATCTCTCGCGCTCGACCCGAGCTGGAACTGCACCTTGCACCATGTGAGCGCGATGGTGACAAACTCGATCACGCGCGCGCTTGCCTTGGAAACCACAGTGCGCCTCGTGCTGCGGCATGGTACTCGCATCATCGGCGGCACGCTGCTGGCCGCGGACGTTACTGCCCCCGAGCACCTCGTGCCCGGCCCGTGCGTACTCATGGAATATCGCAACCGCGGACTTGGAACGCTGCTGCTGAATGCGGCGTTGCGCGAGTTGCGCGAGGCCGGTCTGCCGCGCGCCTGCGCGGTCACGCGCGAAGGATCGCCCGTCGCACGTTTCGTTTACCCGAAATTCGGCGGCAATTCGTCACCGGTCGCGCCATTGATGGCTGCGTGATCATCCTATGTAGCGGCGGTCTATGACCGTCGCCGACTTTGCGACGCACTTGTCATTCTGAGCAGAGCGCCAGCGGAGTCGAAGAATCTCTGAGTCTGAGAAGTACCCGAATGTTTCGGCGGTTATAAGCCGCCGCTACAAAACGAAAAAATACCGCTCAGTACTCAGGCGGCGAATAAGTGTTAAACGTCACCACGTCGGCCGAAGATTTGTTGGTGAATTTGTGTTTCGTTCCCGCGGGAATCACAATTACGTCGCCTTTGCGCATCGTCTTTGTCTTGCCGCCGATTTCGCCTTCCACTTCGCCCTCGAGTACCAGCAGCACCTGATCACTATTCTTATGGCCTTCCGGTTTGCTGCCGGAAGATCTGCCCGGCGCAAGCGTCATCATTGCAGTTTGGGTGCGCTCGGTTGTTTGCAGTACTTCAAACCAATCAGTCGCATCGTGGATGCTGGAGATGTTCATTCTCGATGTTTCTCCTCCGGAATGACCGAGCCACGCGCGTCGATCCCTTGCGCGAGATCGACATGAAACGTCTGCTTCATTTTCGTCTGCCCGAACACCAGCTGCGCGGTGTAATCGCCGCTCGCCATCAGCTTCTTTGGATCGTCTCCGCCATATTTCGTCAACACATCTTCCGTCGGCCGCAGGTCCCAGTTAACGCGCGTGAATCCCGCCACGCCGGGAGCCTTTAAGTTTGCGACCGGAATGCCCGCCGCATTGGTGATCGCGATCTTGATGTCATCGCCGGTAAATTCCCGTAACCAGACCGTGAAAAGCGCGCCTTCGGCCGGATTCGCGCCTCGGTACACGCCTTTGCCGTTCCAATCGGAAAACCCGATCGGCATGTAATATCCGGTCGCGGGTCTGACGGTGAAAAGATAAGCCGGGTTCGCCGCGATCTCCGGTGTCAGCTCGCGGAACGGGCGCGCGTCATCGAGTACGTAAAGGCTGCGCCCGTGCGTGGCGATAACGAGATCGCCCGTGCGCGGATGAATCTGGATGTCGTCCACCCGCACGTGCGGCAAGTCGCCAATGCGCACCCAGTGCGTCCCCTGATCGAACGACGCGAACAAGCCGAAATGCGTTCCGGCGTAAAGGAGCTTCGGGTTGACCGGGTCTTCCCGAATCACTTCCACGGGCGAATTTGCCGACAGGTCGCCGGTCACGCCAGTCCAGGTTTTTCCACCGTCAGCCGTGCGCACAATCATGGGGCGATCGTCACCCGCGCGGTAAGCGTTCGCCGCGACGTAAGCGACGTTTGGGTCCTGCGCGCCCGGCTCGATTCGCACGATCCACTGGTTGCGGATCGGTTCCGGCAAATTTTGGGTCAGCTCATTCCAGTGCGCGCCATCGTTGTCCGTCAGCCAGAGCCGGCCATCATCTGTCCCGGCCCAAAGCATGCCCGCGCGCACAGGCGATTCAGCGAGAGAGTACACCACGCCGTAATTTTCCGCTCCGCTGCCCACACGGTCTGTTTTGCCGGGCTCATTCCTCGTCAGATCAGGACTGATGACCTGATAGCGTTCCGCCCGGTCGGTCAGCCGGTAAACGAAATTGCCGCCGAGATACATCACGCCCGGTTTGTGGCGGCTCATGATCAGCGGGGAATTCCAGTGAAAACGTGTGGCCGCTGCTCCTTCGGCCGGCTCAGGCTTCAGATGACGGAGCTCGCCCGTGCGCATGTTAAAACGATGCACCGTGCCATCTTGGTTATCGCCATAGAGCACGTCGTGATCAGTCGGATCGAAGAGTACGTAGAATCCGTCCGCACCGGTGAACGGCGTCCAGTCGCAATTCCGGATGCCTTCCTTGCTCAACACCGCGCTTGGCCCGACCCAGTTCGAATTATCCTGTAATCCGCCCGCGATGCGGTAAACCGGTCGGGAATCATCCAAAGAAATCCGGTAGTACTCGCCGGCGGCGATCCGGTTCAAATGCTCCCACCCTTTGCCCGCCGCGTAGCTCTGGTAAACGCCACCGTCATTGCCCACGAGCAGGCGCTCAGAAATTGGCGGCTTCTTCTCGTTTGCCGCGAGTTGCCCTTGCGCCTTCTCGCCCGCAGCCACGCGCTCTTCCGTCCTCTCACTCCGAGTGGCGCGCAGCGGAGTCGATGAATCCCGGGCGGCAGACTCGCGGTGCGGTGACGGCGATGGCTTGGGCGCGGGCGCGCTGCCGTTTTGAATGGCGAGCGCGTGCATGTCGGGATGCAGCTTCTCGGAAAGATCTTCGCGGAAGGTCTTGCCGCCGTCATCAGACACGAGCAGCGCGAACCCGAGCACGTAAACCCGCTGATCATTCGCCGGATCGATCCGGATCTGGCTGAAGTAAAACGGCCGCGGATCGATGTCGCTCACGCGCGTCCATGTTTCTCCCGCATCTTCCGAGCGGAAAACACCGCCTCGTTTGCTGTGGATATCGTCAAATGCGCTCGTGCCTCCTTCGTCGCTTTGCACGACAGCCATGACGATCTTCGGGTTCGCAGGCGTCACCGCCAGCCCGATTTTCCCGGTGAGCGTCGGCAGACCGTTGGCGCATTTCTTCCATGTGCCGCCGCCATTCGTACTTTTGAAAATGCCGCCCGCGTCCTGCCCATTTGTCGCTGCTGGGCCATAGGTGAAACTCCAGGGTGTGCGCTGCCGCGCGTACATCGCGGCGTAAATCACCTGCGCATTATCGGGCGCCATCGCCACATCTACGCAGCCGGTGCGCGCATTTTGCGGCGCCGGCGCGCTTAGTACCGCTTTCCACGTCTTGCCGCCATCGGTCGTTTTGAAAAGACCCCGCTCGCCGCCGTCGGCCCAGAGGTTTCCCAGAGCCGCGACGTAAGCGGTCTCGGGCGATTTCGGATCCACAACTACGCGCCCGATCGAGCGACTGTTATCAAGGCCGACGTGCTGCCATGTACTTCCGCCGTCGGTCGAGCGGTAAACGCCATTGCCCCATTCCGCGGAATTGCGATCGGTCGGCTCGCCCGTCCCGACCCAGACCACATCATCGTCGCTCGGCGCGATGGCGATCGCGCCGATGGACATGACCGGCTGCTTGTCAAAAACCGGATCGAACGTCACGCCATTGTCGCTCGTCTTGAACAATCCGCCTGTAGCAAAGCCGACGAAAAATACCGCCGGATTCCGCGGGTCGATCGCGATATCAGAAACCCGGCCGCCCATCGCCGCCGGCCCGATGGAACGCGCTTTCAAATTCTTGAACAAAACGTCGCTCAATTCAGGTGGCGTCGCTTGCGGCGGAGGCGATGTCGTTGCGCCGGAAGGCGACGTTTCTGGCGCGGTACTCGGTGATGCTTCGGGAGCGCCCGGGCGCGCGCCGGCGAGAGAAGGCGAGGGGACTTGCGCCGGGGAAAGTACGACGCTGGCGAGTACCAGGAACAGAGCGGTCATCGTTTTCATGTACTTAGACTTCGCAAATGAGCGGCATCGCTGCCGTGAGAGCGAACGGAAGTGGCGAACAATTCCGCTGCCGTCCTGGGTCGAGCGACTCCCGCGGAACTGACCTGTGTGTTTCGGGGACGCAGGGATCCTCGCGCCTCAGCTTCTGAGTACGTGCTTGCGCGCTCGATTTCCCCGACTTCCCTCGTCCTGGGATGCTCCGTTTTTATCATTGGCAGGTCTGGCGCTACATCGCGCAGCATCGCGCTCTGGCGTTGCTCAACGTCCTTTCGGTCGCGTGCGGCGTGGCCGTTTTCCTCGCCATCCAACTGGCCAACCGCAGCGCGACCGCCGCGTTCGCCGCGACTATCGACCTCATCGCAGGCAAAGCTCAGCTCGAGGTCACCGCGCCGGCCAACGATCTGCCGGAGGATTTACTGCCGCGGGTGCAACAAACCGCCGGTATTTCCGCCGTCACACCGCTTGTGCGTGGCCTCGTTACGCTGCCCGATTTTCCCGGAGAATACCTCGACGTTCTTGGCGTCGATGTCTTCACGAACACGCCGTTTCGCACCTTCGAGCTGACGAATTTCAACGCGCGCGATTTCGATCTCGAAGCGTGGCTCGGCCGAGGCGATTCGATTGCCCTTTCGCAAGCTTTCGTGGCGCGGCACGGCTTGCAACGCGGTCAGCCACTGCGCCTCCAGGTAAACGGACGCGAGCAGATTATGCGGATCGCGTTTGTACTCCAGCCCTCCGAGATGCGGGAGGGCGATGAGCACGTCGCCGCCATGGACATCGGATGGGCGCAGGAGCTTTTCGGGATGCGCGGCCGATTGAGCCAGATTCAGTTGCAGATCGCTCCGGGAGCAAATCGCCGCCAAGTACAGGAGCGTTTGCGCGCGACTTTGCCGGCGAACATCGAGGTCGCCCCGCCCTCGCGCCGCAATGAACAAATCGACAAGCTGCTCGGAAGTTTTCGCCTCAACCTGACGGCAATGAGTCTCGTCTCGCTCTTTGTCGGCGCGTTCCTCATTTTCAACACCATCTCGGCGTCGGTCATCCGGCGCCGCCGCGAGATCGGCATTCTGCGTGCGCTCGGCACCTCGCGCTGGCAGGTCGGCGCACTCTTTCTCGGCGAAGCGATGACCGCGGGAATTGCAGGAACGCTGCTCGGCCTCATTCTTGGTACATGGCTCACGCGCGCGCTCATCGGCGGCGTATCGGAGACAATCTCGTCGCTTTATGTACTCGTGAACGTCCGCTCGGTGACGATGAATCCGGCCGATTATCTCGCAGCCTCGGCACTGGGCCTGACCTGCGCGTTTCTCGCCGCATTTTTTCCGGCGCGTGCCGCGGCGTTCATGCCGCCCGTGGCCGCGCTTCATCCCGAGGTGCATTCGGACGAAAACAAAAGCGCCTCGAGCGCGTGGCTGGCTTGTGGGATTCTGATGCTTGGGGCGGGAGTTACCGCCGGCTTCATTGCCCTGCGGAGCGGACCGGCATGGATCAGTTTCCTCTCAGCGCTTTTTTGCCTCAGCGGCGCTTCCTGTTTTTCTCCCTGGCTTGTCAGCGGCCTTGCGCTGGCCGGTCACGGGCTTTCTCCGGCGCGCCTCGCACCGCGCCTGGCAGCGCTGAATTTCCGCCGCGCGCTTTTCCGTAATTCGGTGACAGTGGCGGCGCTCGGTTGCGCCCTGGCCATGGCAGTGGGCGTGAGCGTGATGATTTTCTCCTTCCGCCAAACCGTCACCGCCTGGATTGAGCAGACGCTCGTGGCTGACGTTTTCATCACGCCCGCCGCGAACGAGATTGCAGGCCCATCGTCATTTCTCCCCGCTGACGCGCTCGCATTTCTGGAACAAAACCCTGCTGTTTCTGCCGTCGATACTTTTCGTTACGTCGAGCTGCCTTTCCGCGGCGGCCGAATGGCGCTCGCCGCAATTCGCGCAGCCGGCCCGCGCGATTTCCTGTTCGTTAACGGTAATCGCGCTGCCCAAATGGCGCGGTTCCGCAACCAGCCCTGCGTCATCGTTTCCGAAAGCTTCGCCCGTCATTACCACCTGAAACCAGGCGATCAGCTTCCGCTCGCGACGCCTGACGGTACTCGCTCGCTCCCCATCGCCGCAGTTTTTTATGACTACACGCGCGATGACGGCGTCGTGTACTTAAGCGACAAAACTTTTCGGAATCTCTTCCACGATGATCGCGTCCACAGCGCAGGCGTTTACCTCAAACCGGGCGCTGACCTGGACGCCCTCGCGGCTGCGTTCCGGCAGAAATTTGGTACTCGGGGAGAATTCGCCATCTATTCGAACCGCGCGTTGCGTCGCCGCATTTTCGAAGTGTTCGATCAAACGTTTGCCGTCACCTACGTGTTGCGCGCGATCGCGATCATCGTCGCGCTGGCCGGCATTTTTCTGTCGTTCAGCACGCTTATACTCGAGCGTTCGCGCACGTTTGCCATCATGCGCGCGATCGGCATGTCGCGGCGGCAGCTGGGCGGAGCAATGCTGTGGGAATCTGTGTTCGTCGGCGTGGGCGCAAACGTACTCGGTTTATGTGCCGGAATGATGCTCGCGCTGGTACTTACGGTCGTGGTGAACCCTGCTTTTTTCGGGTGGACGGTGCATCTCGCGTTGCCCTGGACCATGCTCGCGCTCACGCCGGTCTGGATTATTCCCGCGGCAATGCTGGCCGCGATTATCCCGGCGCTTCGCGCCACGCGTCTTCAGCTTGCCCAAAGCTTGCGCACGGAATGAGAGCGCAAATTGTGCTCGCCTTCATTGCGTTCAGCGCGTGTCTGGGGCAGGAGTGGCGGCTGGCACTGCCCGGCTGGGCATACGCGTTCCCGCGCGATCATCACGCGCACCCCGATTTCAAAACCGAGTGGTGGTACTTCACCGGCAACTTGTTCGATGAGAACGGCCGCCGCTTTGGTTACGAGCTGACGTTCTTCCGCCACGGCATCATTCCTCCGGCGCAACGCGCTGCCAACCGGTCCCGCTTTATCGTCGATGACCTGAAGTTCGCGCATTTCACGGTCACTGACGCGAGCAGTCGCCGATTTCATTTCGAGCAAAAAACCAGCCGCGGCGCATTCGGCGAAGCTGGGTTTGACCGCGGCGATGAGCTGGCGTGGATCGATAAGTGGTCGCTGCGCATGGGCGAGAACGGCGAGTTCCATCTCGAAGCGGCGATGAACCGCGGCCGAATTGATTTGGCGCTCACGCCAGCGAAACCGCCGGTCATTCATGGCGAGAACGGAATCAGCGCCAAGGCTGCGGGCGAAGGGCACGCTTCGCACTATTACTCGATGACGCGGCTAACGACTGTCGGTACTCTGACGATGGATGGGAAATCGTTGAACGTGACCGGCTCAAGCTGGTTCGACCATGAATGGGCGACTAATCAGCTTGCGCCGCATCAGCTCGGCTGGAACTGGCTGTGCGTTCAGTTCAACGACAATACGGAGCTGATGTTGTATCAAATGAGACGCGATGATGGCTCAATTGATCCAATATCGAGCGGGACCTTTGTTGCAGCGGATGGCAGCGCCACGCACCTCCGCAACGACGATTTTTCCATGATGCCACTTTCAACTTGGAAGAGCAGCAAAACCGGCGCGAATTATCCCGTGCAGTGGCGAGTACAGGTTCCGTCACGCAGCATTGATATTATGATCAATCCCGTACTCAGGGACCAGGAGCTTGCGTTTGCGCCGCTCACGTACTGGGAAGGCGCGGTGGACGTTTCCGGTACGCGCAGCGGTGTCGGGTATCTGGAGCTCACCGGTTACGCCGGCGCTCTTTCAGCGCTGAACCGCTGATCTCGTGCTCCCGCCGGAGCGCGATTTGGCAACGCTCAATTACGCGCCCGAGCAAGAGTTGCGGCTCTACGTTGCGGTTGCCGGTCCGGGGCCGATGCCAGGCTTTGTCTGCTTCGAGGTGATCTCGCGCGCCAGCGTGGTTTTGCTGCCGCCGCGGGCACGCGTCCACCAGAGTACGATCGGCGACGCGATGAAGATGGATGAGTACGTGCCGACGACGACGCCAATGATGATGGCTAACGAGAAATCGCGCAGCACCGCCCCGCCGAAGAGGAACAAACACAAAATCGGAATCAGCGTGACCGTGCTGGTCAGGATCGTGCGCGAAAGCGTCTGGTTAATGCTCTCGTTCATGATCTGCTCAATGGAGCCTTTGCGTCCGCTGGCCAGGCCTTCGCGGATTCGATCGTAAACGACGATGGTGTCGTTGATCGAATAACCGGCGATGGTGAGTACCGCGCCCACCATCGTGAGCGTCAGTTCACGATGCAGCAGGGAAAACATCCCCACCGTGATGAGTACATCGTGCAGTAGCGCGACGATCGCGCCCACGGCAAACGCCAGCTCGAAACGTAGCGTGACGAAAATCAGGATACCGAGAATGCCGAGGCCGAGCGCGAGCAGCGAGCTGCGCGCCAGCTCGCCGCCAACGAGCGCGCCGACGCGGTCCGAGCCTTCCACTTTGAAATGCGCGTTCGGCATGGAGGCGAGTACCTGTTTTTCCACCATGTCGCCGGTCTTCAAGGCCGTGCGAATGGTGATGTAATTTTTGCCCCCTTGCGCCGATTCCTGGATTGACTCATCCGCCAGGCCGATCTGCGCCAGCGCACCGCGCACCTGCCCGACATCAATCGTTTGCGGCGAGCTGAGCGTCACCAGATCACCGCCGCGAAAATCGACGCCGAAATTCTTGTCGCCGCGCATATAAAATGAAGTCGCGCCGGCGATGATGAGCGCGAGCGAGCACATGCAGGCGAGAAATCCTTTGCCGAGGAAATTGATGTTGTGCGACGAGATCAGGTGGAGCATCGAAATCTTCTTCACGCGTCCGCTGTCCACGAACCACTCGAGTACATTGCGCCCGACGATGAGCGCGGTGAAAAGCGAGGCGAGAATGCCGAGGGTGAGCGAAATGGCGAAGCCCTTCACCGGGCCGCTGGCTTTCCAGAAAAGAATCACGGCCGTGATCAGCGTGGTGACGTTCGCATCGAAGATGGACGAGAACGCCTTCTCGTACGCGGCCCGCACCGCGACCTTGAGCGATTTTCCCAGCGCCATTTCTTCGCGCAACCGTTCGTAAACGAGTACGCTCGCATCGACGGCCAGGCCGATGGTCAGGATAATCCCGGCGATTCCCGGTAGCGTGAGTACGAAGCGGAACATCGTCAGCGCGCCCATGAGCAGGATGATGTTAATGAGCAGCGCGAGGCAGGCGATCAGCCCCACCAGCCGGTAATAAATTGCTACGCAGACCAGCGTAATGGCGAGCCCGACGAGCCCGGCGAGAACACTGGCCCGAATGGAATCAGCGCCGAGCGTGGGCGAGACGCTGCGCTCTTCCTCGATACTTACCGGCACTTGCAATGGATTCTCCAGCACGCTCGCCAGACCGCGCGCTTCTTTCTCGGTGAATGAACCAGTGATCTGCGCGTTCCCGCCGTAAATCGCGTCCCGGATGACCGGCGCGGATTGGATGATGCCGTCGAGTACGATGGCGAAACGGTGCCCTTTAAATTGTTCCGTGATTTGGCCGAACTTCTTTGCGCCTTCACCGTCGAAATTGAGCTGCACCGTCCAGCCTTCGTTGCCGAAGTACGCGTTCGAGCTGCTGACGTGGTCGCCGCCCAGATCAGCTTTCTTTTTCACCAGCAGCTTCTCGTCAATCGGCGGCTTGTTTGGATCGGAGTCGGCATGCTTGTAGTCCTCGACCCGGTACTCGGGCGGAATGACGGCTTTGCTCTGCTGGATTTGCTGCAAACGTTCGCCGTTGTCGGGATAAACCAGCCGGAACTCGAGCTTGGCTACGCGCGAAAGCTGATCACGCGCCTCCTGGATCTTGGCGGTATCAAGCCCTGGAATTTGCACTAGGATTCTGTCCTTCCCGACGGGGCTGATGATCGGCTCGCCGCCGCCAAAGTAATCCACGCGTTTGCGGATCACTTCGACTGCCTGGTCGAGCATGCCGGGCGTGATCGGCTTGTCGGTCTGCTGAAGGCGAATAAGGAACGAAGTACCGCCTTTGATGTCCAGGCCGAGCGCGATTTTCTTCTCCGGCGGCCAGATCGTCGCGATGCTGAAAGCGACGAGCAACGCCATGAGCAAAGTGGCGAGCAGGCGTTTACGAACGCCGTAATCAGTGGCGAAATACCACCCGAAGAGAACGAGCAGCACCAAGCCAATGAAAAAGGTGAATCCGGGGCTCATCGGATTTTCGATTTTCGATTTTCGATTTTCGATTGATCTGTCATTCCGAGCGAGGGCCGAGGGAATTCTAAGTCTTGTTTGATTCCGCTGCTTTCACATTTGTTACCGCGGCTTTGTCCATCTCGATCTTCACGTTATCGGCGACTTTTACGATCACGGTCGATTCTTTGACGTTGGCGATTCGCCCGTGAATACCGGAGCTAGTTACGACATCATCGCCCGTCTTGAGCGCGCTGATCAGCCGCTGTTGTTCCTTTTGCCGGCGCTGCTGTGGCCGGATCATGATGAAGTACATGATCACGATGAGGAAAATGAACGGGACAAAATTGAGCAAGCCGCCGCCCGGGCTGGAAGGCGGCGCGGAAGCCTGCGCAAGAATTAGGGCGAGCATGGAATAAAGCGGCGTCCAATTGAATCCAACGACGCAGTCATTGCAACAACAGGCAAACGCGGCCGCGCGTACTCGGGGCCCCTGCTGTCATGAACGGCGGTGCTTGTCCGTTCAATTCGCGCGGCTGAGGAGTAACATCGAGCCGGCGGCGCTGTTGCGTCCTGATTTGCTTTGACCCGCTGTCGGCGGATCTAATCCCGTCAGTGAACTCTTATTTCGGCCGCGGAACTCTCGGTATCGCTCGCGCAGGGCTTTCACGCCAGTACTAGGCGAGCAGTTCGTCATTATGGAGAATACCAGTCTCACGAGCCCGTGGCTCGACGGCTTCGGCGCGCGCGCTAATCAGGCGGGCGACGGCGCTTGCGCATCGAGTTGGATTGACATTCGCACGCGACTTTGAGATTTAGTCGGCCGCGCGGCACTTCTCCACAGTGGAGTTGCTGGTTCGACGCTGTCTTCCCAAGCCAACGAAATCGCTGCGCAACAGGAAGGGGTTTCATTATGAAAAGTGGGCTTTGCTTCTTCGCGGCACTCGCGGTCATTTTTCTCAGCAGCTCTTTCGCGTCGTCAGCGCGCGGAGTGACGCCACCGGATCCCGGCGGGGGTAGCACTTCGTTTGTGAAATACGTCGGATCGACTGCCGGCGATCTGTGGAGTGTGCCAGCGAACTGGCTGGACGAGAACAATACTCACCGCACGCCTACGACGAATGACGACATCTACATTGGGGCCGCCGCCGGCACGAATACCACAGACGACCTCTCAATCATCGCCGAGTATCTCGATTTCTACCAAGGCTCGAATTTTCTGACAATTTCCGGGGGGAACCAGCTCGTGATCTTTCCCTCGACCTCACCCGGAATCAGCGTTGCTTCGGGCGCGAGCGCGTTCATCACCGTCACCGGGCCGGGCAGCGTGCTTCAGCTGAACGGTACCGCTTCCGCCGACGGCGTGGCGCTCGAGCTGGATAGCGGCGGTAAATTGTCAATCAGCTCCCTGAGCAGTTCCGGCGCGTCAATCGGCTCGCTTCAGGGGACGAGCGGCACGGTAGATCTAGGAGCGAAGACGCTTACGGTCGGAGGCCTGAACACCTTCACTAATTACAACGGTATCATCACTGGAACCGGAGGCTCGCTCACAAAAGTGGGTACAGGCGCGCTCACGCTCGGCGATGCGAACACTTATTCTGGCGCGACCAGCATCAATGCCGGGACGCTCGCGATCAACGACAACGCTGGCCTGGGCACAAGTGCGCTCACAATTGGCCAGACTGGCAGCAGCAACAGCGCGACATTCACCATCAACACGTTTGGTACTATCAACGTGGCGAACAACATCACGGTCTCGTCTCTCGCGAGTGGCGCCGCCGCGAGCATCAACTCGTTCTCCGGGCCGTCAAGCGGCTCGAACCAGTTGACGGGCAACGTGACCCTGAATGGCACCGTCATCGTCAACACGGTAGCACCGGCAGCGAATCCGCTGGCGTTCACTGGAACGATAAGCGGTAACGGCGGCGTGACGATTAATCCAACCTCCGCCGGCTACACCGGTGCGGTCAGTTTCACCGGCGCGAACACTTACAACGGGAACACGACCGTGAACGGCGGGACGTTGTTCGCCAATAATAGTACTGGTTCGGCCACGGGAAATGGCAGCGTGATTGTAAATAGCGGTGCGACTCTGGGCGGTGCAGGCACCATGTCTGGCCTGGTCAGCGTGAATTCTGGCGCGTCGCTCGCACCGGGATTTAACGGTACCGGCATTCTTCACGTGGGTAATGCTGCTCTAACGACTCCTAGTTTGCTGCTCGGCGGAACGTTGTCGCTCGAACTCGGCGGCGTCACCGCGGGCAGCGGCTACGATCAAGTCATCACCGCTACTGGCGCAACGCTCAGCGGTAACCTGACGCTCACACTGGTGAACGGTTTCCGCCCTATGATGGGCGAGAAATTCTATATCATCGATGAAACCAGCAGCGATCCGACTCTGCGCACGACGGGCTCGTTTGCGAACGCCCCTGGCGGCGTCATCATGGATAATGCAGGCGACACCTACGACATCTTTTACGCTGGCATTAGCGACCCCAATAATCCGAGTACCATTCCGAACGATGTGACGCTGATCGCGGTCAATGTTGTTCCCGAGCCTTCCACGTGGATGTTGCTGCTGGTCGGCTGCGCGTCGTTAGTTGTGGGTGGCTTGCGGCGCATGCGTTCGGTAGCCGGCGGCAAAGACTGAGCGGAACGCGCCGAACGTTCCGAATTCGATGGCGCGGCGCGCCTGCCGCATCAGTTCGAGATAAAAGTACAGATTGTGGAGCGTAATTAGCCGCAGGCCGAGAATCTCTTCGGCCTTGATCAGATGACGGATGTAGCCGCGGCTGAACTCGACGCAGGCTGGACAGGCGCAATTTTCCTCGATGGGATTTCTGTCCATCGCGTACTCAGCATTCTTCAGGTTCAACGTCCCCGCCGCAGTGAACGCGGTGCCGTTGCGAGCCAGCCGCGTCGGGAGCACGCAATCAAACATGTCCACGCCGCGGGCGATCAGCTCGATCGTCTGTGGCGGGGTGCCGAGACCCATGGCGTACCGTGGTTTATCTTCGGGCAGGAATGGCGCGCTCGATTCCACCGCGCGCATCATTTCTTCTTCCGGCTCGCCCACACTCACCCCACCGATCGCGTAACCGTCGAATCCGATTTCCACCAGCGCCTGCGCCGCCTCTTTGCGCAGCTCGGGAAAGGTCGCGCCCTGCACGATGCCGAAAATCAGTTGCTCTGTAGAAGCGGGTGTGTTACCCGCAACACTTTGCGTGCTTTGCGTCGCTGAGCGGGTGAGGACACCCGCCGCTACAGCCGCTGTGCGGGTGAGGACACCCGCCGCTACATCTTTGCACCGTTTGGCCCAGCGCAGCGTTAGTTCCAAGCTTCGCGCCGCGTACTCATAATGGCACGGCCATGGCGGGCATTCGTCGAGTACCATGGCGACATCGCTGCCGAGTGTCGCCTGGATTTGCATCGCCATTTCCGGCGAGATGAACGCCGGCGTGCCATCGACATGATTCTGGAAATGCACTCCGGCGTCCGTAATCTTGCGCAGTTTCGCCAGCGAAAAAATCTGATAACCGCCGCTGTCGGTGAGAATCGGCCCGGTCCAGCTCATGAAATTGTGCAGTCCGCCGAAATGGCGAATGACCTCAAGTCCCGGCCGCACGAACAGATGGTAGGTGTTGCCAAGAATGATCTGTGCATTCAGTTCGCGCAGCTCGCGCGGGCTCACCGCCTTCACTGAACCTTGCGTTCCGACCGGCATAAACGCCGGCGTGTCGATCACGCCGTGCGCAGTGGTTAACCGGCCCCGGCGCGCGCGAGAGCTTGCGTCGGTGTTCAGTAATTCAAACACCCCGCATGTATATCTAAGGAACGCAGGAAAGCAGGAAATTGCTTTTGGCTTTGTTTTCCGGCGTTCCTGCTTTCCTTAGAGATTCTCTGTCAAAAAAATCTTTGCAGGCGCGCTCTTCGCTCCTATATTTCGCGCTCTCCGCATCAGTGGCGTGAGCAGGGATTCACGGCTCTGAGCGGATTTTTTGTCGCCCAGACCGCAAGCTTGCGGCGACGCTTTTTGTTAACCGGACATGCCCACCATTAATCAACTCGTGCGCAAAGGACGCCGGAAGGTGTCGGTGAAATCGAAGTCACCGGCGCTGACGGATTGCCCTCAACGGCGCGGTGTCTGCGTGCAGGTAATGACGCGCACGCCGAAGAAGCCGAACTCTGCTCTGCGCAAAGTGGCCAAGGTGCGCCTTACAAATGGCCAGGAAGTGATCGCGTACATTCCCGGCGAAGGACATAACTTGCAGGAACATTCGATCGTGCTCGTTCGCGGCGGACGGGTGAAAGATTTGCCCGGCGTGCGTTACCACATTGTGCGCGGCACGCTCGATTCTCTTGGCGTGGATGGCCGGCGCCGGTCACGGTCTAAGTACGGGGCGAAGAGACCTAAAGGCGGGGCCGAGGCAGCAGCGCCCAAGGGGAAAAAGTGACGCGCTCGTGGGATGACGAAATCCAAATGACGAAGTTCAGAAGAATGACGGAATCCCAGAATCCAATAAGCGCCGACGCAATGACGTTTCACGATTCGTCATTCGTCATTGTTTCGGATTTCGGATTTCGGATTTCGGACTTTCAAAGCGCGGCTCTCAACTCGCAACTCTCAACTCTCAACTGCCGATGAGCCGTCGTCGCAAAGTTTACAAAAAAGAAGAGAAAGTGGACTCGCGCTACGGCAGCCCAGCGGTGGCGCGTCTCATTTCGACGGTGATGAAGCGCGGCAAGAAATCGCTGGCGGAGCGGATCGTTTACACCGCGATCGATAAGTCGCGGGAAGGATCGG
This sequence comes from Verrucomicrobiota bacterium, assembly GCA_019244415.1. GTDB lineage: Bacteria > Verrucomicrobiota > Verrucomicrobiia > Chthoniobacterales > UBA10450 > AV69. Next base: position 26,928 of record JAFASN010000020.1, read on the forward strand.
ATTCCGTTGATCCACTGGAGATTTTGAACAAAGCGCTCGATAACGTGCGGCCACGGCTCGAGGTGAAATCGCGGCGCGTTGGCGGCGCGACCTACCAGGTTCCGATGGAAGTCACGCCTGCCAGACAGGTCTCGTTAGCGATGCGGTGGATCGTGCAATACGCCGACAACCGCCGCGGACAGCCGATGGCGGAAGCGCTCGCCCACGAAATCCGCGATGCCGCGAATGGGCAGGGCAACGCGATTAAGAAACGCGAGGACACTCACAAGATGGCGCAAGCAAATCGCGCGTTTGCGCATTTCCGCTGGTAAAGAATGGCTACGGCGACGATGGAAAAACAACAGCCAGCTTCGGCGAATCCCAATTCGCCGGACCGCAAGTTCCCGCTCGAGCGAACGCGGAACATTGGCATTGCCGCGCACATTGACGCCGGCAAAACTACGCTGACCGAGCGCGTACTTTTTTACACCGGCATGATCCACAAGATCGGCGAAGTGCACGAAGGCACCACTGTGACCGACTGGATGGAGCAGGAACGCGAGCGCGGCATTACCATAACGAGCGCTGCGACGACTTGCTCGTGGACGCAGCGCAAAGAAGAAGGCGTTTACAAGATTTTCGAGGGAATCAAACAGCGGATCAACATCATCGACACACCGGGTCACGTGGATTTCACCGCGGAAGTGGAGCGCTCGCTCCGTGTCCTCGATGGCGCGATCGCCGTTTTTGACGCCGTGGCCGGCGTGCAGCCGCAATCGGAAACGGTCTGGCGGCAGGCGAATAAGTACCACGTACCTCGCATCGCCTTCATCAACAAAATGGACCGCGTGGGCGCGGATTTCGTGATGTCGATCCAAAGCATGCGCGACAAGCTCGCGGCGAATGCGTGGCCGATTCTCATGCCGCTGGGCAAGGAAGATCAACTGCGCGGCCAGCTTGATGTCGTTAACAAAAAAGCGATCATCTATTCAGATAGCGACCAGCTCGGCTCGACTTACGAAGTGAGCGACGTTCCCGATGATCAAAAGGAAGCTGTCGAGAAGGCGCACGCTGATCTGGTCGAGCAGATCTCTAATATAGATGACGAAGTGGCGGAAGCGGTGCTCGAGGAGCGCGAGATCACGCCCGAGTTGCTGAAGGCTGGTATTCGCCGGCAAACCATCGCGAATAAATTCGTCCCGGTCGTTGGCGGCAGTGCCTTTAAAAACAAAGGCGTGCAGTACCTCGTGGATGCTGTGGTCGATTACCTGCCGAGTCCGCTCGACATTCCGCCGGCCAAAGGGCAGGACCCGGACACCGGCGCGCCGATGGAAGCGCTCACGGACGATAACGGCAATTTCTGCTCGCTTGCGTTCAAGCTTTGGAGCGATCCGTTTGTCGGCAAGCTCGTGTTCTTCCGCGTGTACTCAGGGACGCTCAGTAAAGGCGACACCGTTTACAATCCGCGCACGAACAAGCGCGAACGCATCTCGCGTTTGATCCAGATTCAGGCGGACAAACGAGAAGACATCGAGACGTGCTACTCAGGCGACATCGCCGCAATCGTCGGCATCAAGAATATCACGACAGGTGACACGCTATGTGACGAAGATCATCCCATCCTGCTCGAGCCGCCCTCGTTTCCTGATCCCGTTATTTCAATGGCGATCGAGCCGAAGACGAAGCTCGACCAAGAAAAAATGGCCACGGCATTGCAACGATTGGCGGAAGAAGACCCGACGTTCCGTGTGTACACGCACGAAGACACTGGCCAGACGATCATCGCCGGAATGGGCGAGCTGCACCTTGAGATCATTCGCGATCGCATGTTCCGCGAGTTCAAGGTCGATGCGAACGCAGGCAAGCCGCAGATTGCCTATCGCGAGACGATCACCGGAAGCGCGCATGGTGTCGGAAAGTTAATCAAGCAATCAGGCGGCCGCGGTCAGTACGGTCACGTCGAGGTGGATCTGCGTCCGGGCGAACGCGGCAAGGGTTTGGTGGTCGAAAACAAGATCGTCGGCGGCGTGATTCCGCGTGAGTACATCCCGGCGGTGAAGAAGGGAATCGAAGAAGCAATTCTCAATGGCGTGCTCGGCGGCTATCCGGTGATCGACGTGGAAGCGGACATCGTTTACGGCAGCTACCACGAAGTCGATTCAAACGAGCTCGCGTTTAAAATGGCGGCGATCTTCGCTATGAAAGATGGGTTCAAGCAGGGCAAGCCCATCCTGCTTGAGCCGATCATGAAAGTGGAGAACTCGACCCCCGAAGAATTTCAAGGTGACATTATCGGCGACCTCAATCGACGCCGCGCCAAGATCAACAGCATCGAATCGCGCGGAAATCTTACGATTGTGAACGCGGAAGTACCGCTTGCGGAAATGTTCGGCTACGCCACGGCCATTCGTTCGCTCTCGAAGGGCCGATCGAGTTATTCGATGGAGCCATCGCATTTCGAGCAGGTGCCGGCGAACCTGGTCAGCGCCATTCTTGATCAGAAGGAGACGAAATAAAATGGCCAACGGGCAAAAAATTCGCATCCGGCTGAAGGCGTTCGATCATCGCATGCTCGACCAGTCCGCGGTCGATATTGTGGAGACGGCTAAGCGAACGGGCGCGCGTGTCGCAGGGCCTATTCCCCTGCCGACGTTGATTGAAAAATTTACGGTGAACCGCTCACCTCACGTGGACAAAAAGTCGATGGATCAATTCGAGATTCGCACGCACAAACGGCTGCTCGATATCATCGAGCCGACCGCGAAAACGGTGGACGAACTGAAGAAGTTGAACTTACCGGCCGGAGTGGATATCACGATTAAGATTTAAACAGAATCGCTAAGGAAAGCAGGAAAGCAGGAAGCTGATTTGATCAGGGACTACAGAGACAAACATGAAAGAATTTCCTGCGTTCCTCATTTCCTGAGAGATCACCATGAGCATCGGACTACTTGGACAAAAGATCGGCATGACCAGCGTTTACGACGCGACGGGCAAGCTGCGTCCGGTGACAGTGATCGCGGCGGGCGATAACGTGCTTGTGCGCCGGATCACGGCGGAAGGCGACGGCTACTCGGCGGTGCAGGTGGGTTACGGCCGGCAGAAGGAATCGCGATTGAACCGCGCACAGATCGGCGCATTCAAGAAAGCGAACGCGGAACCGAAGCGATTCACGCGCGAGTTCCGGCTGGATGCAGACTTGCCGGACGGTGATGTGAATCTTGCCGTGACGCAATTTCAGCCGGGCGATTTCGTGGACGTGATTGGGCGCTCGAAGGGCAAAGGTTTTCAAGGCGTGATGAAGAAGCATAATATGGCCGGCCAAGGTGCGGCACACGGCTCGAAGACGCACCGCCGTAATGGCGCCATCGGGAATCGTTCCACACCGGGTCGCATTTGGAAAAACATGGGCATGCCGGGTCATCTCGGCGACGAACGCGTTACTGTGCAAAACCTGCAAGTGATGCAGGTGCGCGAAATGGAGAAAGTGATCCTCGTCAGCGGCGCGGTGCCTGGCGCGAATGGCTCATTCGTCATAGTACGGCCTGCAATCAAGAGGCCGGCGAACTCGGAGGCAAAGAAGTAAATGCCGGCGAAGCCGCTAACGCGCGAAGCAGCGCAGCAGGCGAATATCGTGCTGATTGATGGCGGACGCGGAACGCAGGCGATGCATGATGTCGTCGTTGCGATGCGCGCGGCGCGGCGTTCCGGTTCGGCAAATACGAAGACGAAAGCGGAAGTGAATTTGTCCGGAGCAAAGCCGTGGCGGCAAAAGGGGACTGGCCGCGCACGGGCCGGCTACAAATCGTCGCCGATCTGGCGCGGCGGTGGCGTGGTGTTCGGTCCCAAGCCGCGCGATTATTCCAAGAAGGTTTCCAAGTCAGTTCGCCGGCTCGCCTTTCAAAAAGCGTTGAGCGAACGAATCAGCGCAGGCGATGTACTGATGGTGGGCGACTTCGCGGTGAAGGAACTTAAGACGAAAGCGTTCATTAAACTGCTCAAGCAGCAGACCGACGCGCGCAAAGTACTGATCGTGGGCGCGTCTTTCGACGAAAACACCTATAAGTCGGCGCGTAATGTCAAACCGGTGCAGCTTGCGACCGCCGAGCATGTGAATACTGAGCAGTTGCTTGCCTTTGAAAAGATCCTGATAACAGAGGCCGCCCTGGCCCAACTCGGGACCAGAACTGGCCAGCCTGAGCGCGAGCGCAGCGACCACGAGCAGTCACCCGCGGCGAAGCCGGCCGAAGAAGCAGTCGTTCCCCCAAAACAATCGCGGGCGAAGAAGACGAAAGTGTCTTCGCGCAAGCGGGCTAACGAAAAATGAATGAGCCATTCGATATAATCCAGACTGCTTCGCTGACGGAGAAGGCGACGCTGCTCGGCGACAAACAAAATAAGTACGTGTTCCGGGTAAGTCCGCGAGCTAACAAAATCCAGATTAGGCAGGCGGTGGAAAAGCTTTTCCAGAAGAAGGTGCTGGACGTGAATACATGTAATTACCGCGGCAAGAAAAAGCGCGAGCGGCGCGCTGATTTCGGGCGCAAGGCGCACTGGAAAAAAGCCATCGTGACGCTCAAGGAAGGGGACAAGATCGAGCTGGTATGAGGAGGTTGCATTCTCTTACGAGATCGTCCCGAGCGACAGGCCACGGATCCCGCCGCGTGTACTTCAAGGTGGCATCACGGGATTCTTCGACTGCGCTCTGCTCCGCTCAGAATGACAGGAAGGGAATATGGCGCTGAAAAATTACCGTCCGCTTACTCCGACGTTGCGCTTCAAGGCGCTGCCGGCGTTTGACGAAATCACTACATCGCGCCCGGCAAAACGCTTGCTCGAGCCGAAGAAGAAGACTGGCGGCCGCAATCACTTTGGCCGGCTCACATCGCGACACCTCGGCGGCGGACACAAGCAACACTACCGCAAAGTTGATTTCAAACGGCGCAAGCGCGGCATGGAGGCGGAAGTGCTCGGGATTGAGTACGACCCAAATCGTTCGGCGCGTATCGCTCTGATTAAGTACAGCGATGGCGAGATCAGTTACATCCTTGCGCCGGATGGATTGCGCGTCGGCGCGCGGGTGAGTGCAGGCGAGGACGCCGCGCCGGAACTTGGCAATGCGCTTCCGCTTCGCGTCATCCCGCTTGGCGCAAGCATCCACAACATCGAGCTCGCTCCCGGCCGCGGCGGCCAGATTGCGCGGAGCGCCGGGCAGCAGGCGACGTTGAGCAACCGCGAAGGGGGTTACGCGCTGGTGCGGTTGCCCTCGGGCGAAATTCGCCGCATTCACGAGAGCTGTTATGCGACGGTCGGTCAGGTCGGGAACGTCGATCACATGAACGTCTCCAGCGGCAAAGCTGGAAGGACGCGCTGGCGAGGACGGCGGCCACACGTGCGCGGCATGGTGATGAACCCGATCGATCACCCCATGGGCGGCGGCCAGGGGAAGTCAAAGGGCGGTGGCGGCCGGCATCACCCGGTCAGCCCTTGGGGGCAACTGGCGAAAGGATTCAAAACGCGCGCGAAACATAAGCCGAGTGACAGGTTTATTCTCGAACGACGGCGTTCGAAGAAGAAGAGCTAATTTGAAAGCCAGAAACCAAAGAAAAGAATGAATCAAGAAAGCAGGAATGCAGGAAATGGGCAGTGGAGGCGCGCGAATCCGCTGTCATTCCGAGCGGAGTGGAACGAAGTCAAGGAATCCGACGAAGTACTCTCACAGACAACGCCTCGGGATCCCTCGGCTTCGCTCGGCACGACGAGCTCTCCTTTCCGGTTTTTTGGCTTTCAAATTCCTTTCTCTTCCTGCGTTCCTGCTTTCCTCAGAGATTCTCGTGTTTGATTTTTATGGCCAGATCACTTAAGAAAGGACCCTTCGTCGAGTCGCATCTTCTGGAGAAGATCGACAAGATGAATGCTTCGGGCGCGAAGAGAGCGATAAAAACATGGTCGCGGCGCTCGATGGTGACGCCGGATTTTGTCGGCCACACGTTTCTCGTACACAACGGCAAGACGTTTAACAGCGTCTTCGTCACGGAGAACATGGTCGGGCACAAGCTCGGCGAATTTTCGCCGACGCGTGTGTTCAAAAAACACGGTTCGCATACGGCGAAGGTGACGAAGTAGTTGAGAGTTTTGGTTGAGAGTTGAGACACGATTTTTGAGGAGACGAGGCGCTGTGCTGAGACGGCTCTCAACTCTCAATTATCTACTCTCAACTTCGCTGCTGCTGGCAGCAGACGGTTCTTTGACAGATTCCAGGAACGAAAGCGCGCAGCCGGTCACGGCGGAGTCGCTGCTGGCGCAGAATGAAGAATTGCGGCAGCAGTTATCGCTGAGCCAGGAGACCGTGCGGACGTTGACCGATAGCCTCGCGCAATCGAATGAGGATGCCGAGACGTTCAGACGGAAGTACTCGGACTTGGAGCAGCGAATGGAAGCTCTGGGGTTGGCCTCAGCGAGCAAAGATCGCGCGAAGCTTGAGGAGCGGCTCCTGACCGCGGTGAGCGATTTGCAGCTGGCGCAAAAGGAACGCGACGAATACCGCGATCAAATGATGCGTCTTTCCGAGTCGATCTTGCGCTTTATGAAAAGCGCCGAAGGTGGCGACCCTCTGGCGCGGATGGAGGTGGAAGTGCAGACGCGTAAGACGAACGCGCTGATCGTAAGTGCGCACGCGCCACCCGCCGCGGTGCCTTCACTGCTCGACGCGAGCGTGATCAGTGTGAAGGCGGACTGGTCGTTTATCGTAGGCAATGTGGGCGCAAGGCAGGGGGTCAAAATCGGAATGCCGCTGCGAGTGAAACGAGGCGACGAGGTGATTGGCACGTTACGAGTCGTGGATGTGCGCGAACGGATTTGCGGTGCAGTCATTCAGGAATCTGGCAAAGACAAAATCAAAGTGGGAGATCGGCTGGAAGTCGATGCTCGCCGCGATGTGAGTGTGAAGTGAGTTGAGAGGTTGAGAGGTTGAGAGGTTGAGAGGTTGAAGCACTCTCAATCTCTCAGCTGCTACAGATGGAAGTAAGATCGATTTATCGTTACGCGAAGATTTCGCCGTTCAAGGCGCGCGAAGTCACGCGCGAGATTCAGGGCCTGCCGGTCTCGGCAGCGCTCGATGTTGTTGCGTACAGCCCTAAAAAAGCGGCGTCGCTGGTGAACAAGACGCTGAAAAGCGCCGTCGCTAACGCGGAGAACAACGCGAATTTGAAGGTCGATGGCCTGGTCGTGAAAGAAGCGGTTGTGGGCGAAGGGCCGACGATGAAGCGCATGATGGCGCGCGCGCGTGGAAGCGGCTCGCGCATTTTGAAGCGAACGAGCCACATTCGCATCGTCCTTACCGACGAAATTAAGATCGAGAAGCGCGCGGACCGGCGTGCGGGGAAGAAATCGTCGCGGAAGAAACCTGTGCAAACGCCAGAAAATGCTCCTGCCGCGCAAAAACCAGCGAAGCCAGTGAAGCGTGCCAAAAAGGAGAAACCGTAAATGTTATTCCGCGCGCGGCGTAGCGGAGTGGAATACCGTGAAGGGATATGGCTGCTAGCGCGGCGGAATCCCTCGGCTTCGCTTGGTGCGTTCACAGATCGGCGAGCAGAAATCAGCAATCAGAGATTTTGTAATGGGACAAAAGGTTAATCCAATCGGGTTCAGGCTGGGCGTGAATAGAGACTGGCGTTCGCGCTGGTACGCTTCGCCGCAGGAGCTGCCGGAGTTTCTTCGCAGTGACATTGAGATCCGTACTTACGTAAAGAAGAAGCTCCAGTTCGCCGCAGTCTCGAAGATCGTCATCGAGCGGGCATGGAACTCGATTCGCGTGACCATTCACACCGCTCGCCCGGGGATCGTGATCGGACGCAAAGGCGCGGAGATCGAGAAGATGACAGAAGAAATTTCGCGCATGGCGAAAGGCAAACAGATCAAGATCGACATCCAGGAAATCAAGACACCGGAGCTGGACGCGCAGCTCGTGGCCGAGAACGTGGCGTTGCAAATAGAACGACGCATCGCTTATCGCCGCGCGATGAAAAAAGCGGTGCAGATCGCGATGGACTTCGGCGCGCTTGGCATTCGCTTGCGCAGCTCCGGCCGGCTGAACGGAGCGGAAATCTCGCGCTCCGAATGGTACCGCGAAGGCAAAGTGCCGCTGCACACATTACGGACAGGGATCGATTACGGATTTGCCGAGGCAAATACCGTGTACGGGAAGATCGGCGTGAAGTGCTGGATTTGTAAGAAAGAGGAAGCCCCGCCGCAAGCCGCAGCGCCAGCTGCGCCGCCGCCCGCCCCTGAGCCGGCCGCAGTCTAGAAGTCGTTAGGAGAATCCTGTTATGCCGTTGATGCCGAAAAGAGTGAAGTATCGCAAGACGCAGCGGGGTAGCCGCAAAGGGACCGCTTCGCGTAATTTGCGCATCGATTTCGGCGAGTTCGGCCTGCAAACACTGGAGCGTGCCTGGATCACGAATACGCAAATCGAAGCCGCGCGCGTGGCCTTGACGCGCAACATGAAACGCAAAGGCAAGCTTTGGATTCGCATTTTTCCGGACAAATCCGTGACGGCGCGCCCGCCGGAAACCCGCATGGGCAAGGGCAAAGGTCAGCCGGAGTTTTGGGTCGCGACAGTGCGTCCCGGTAACATCCTGTTTGAACTAGACGGCGTGCCTGAATCGGTCGCCCGCGAGTCGTTGCGACTGGCGGCCGACAAGTTGCCGGTGAGGACAAAGTTCTTAACGCGGCATCACGTAGCGGCGTGAACTGCGGATTACGCTGATAATGCGGATGAAAACACAAAAAGCATCAGCAAAATCGAGGTAATCCGCGGCTCAGAATTTTAGATGAAAATTAAAGAGATCATCGAGATGAGTACAGACGAGCTGTTGACGAAAAAGCGCGATCTGCGGCAGGAAAGTTTGCATTTGCGACTGCAACAGCAAAGCGGGCAGCTCGAGCAGCCAAGCCGGCTGCGCTTGCTGCGCAAGGATGTCGCGCGAGTTGAGACGGTGCTGGCGCAACGCAAAAAGAAGACAGAGGCGGCAAAGTAGTTGTATGGGAGACGAAACAACCACCGGATCAAGCACGAGCGGGGAGCAACGCGCTGCGCGTAAGACACGCGTGGGCGAGGTGATCTCAAGTCGCATGAATAAGACGATTGTCGTGCAGACGATCACGCGTGTCCCGCATGCGAAGTTCGGTAAGATCGTAAAGCAGCGAAAGCGCTTCTATGCCCACGACGAAGAGAACAAGGCCAAAGCTGGCGACACGGTGCGGATCATGGAGACGCGGCCATTAAGTAAGTTAAAGCGGTGGCGCCTCGTCGAAGTCATGGGTCGATAGCGCGGCAATATTAGGAGTACGAAAAGTACGAGTACGAGAAATGGTTCAAATTCGTTCGAGACTAGATGTGGCGGATAACACCGGCGCGCGCATGGCGACGATGATCGGCGTGATTGGGAAAGCGACGCTATATGCCCGGATCGGCGACGTCATTACGGCAAACGTAAAGGAAGCGAGCGCGACCGGGTCGGTGAAAAAGGGTGAAGTGGTCCGAGCCGTGGTCGTGCGGACCCGGCAGCCGATCAAACGGGATGATGGTTCGGCGCTCCGCTTCGATAACAACGCGATCGTGATTATCGACAAGGACCTTAATCCGCGCGGCACGCGCATTTTCGGGCCGGTCGCGCGCGAGCTGCGGGAAAAAAATTTCATGAAGATTGTTTCGCTCGCTCCCGAGGTTCTATGAAACGGGGATCTCGACGCTTGAGACAAATGCACCATAGCGAAACTCGAAACGTCTTTGTACATGCGGCGAGGGCTTTGAGAAAAGTTTCGGATTTCGCATCGCTATGAGCAGATCGAGTTTCCATGTGAAGAAAGGCGACAATGTCGAGGTGATCTCAGGCAACTTTCGTGGGTCAAGCGGCAAGATTTTGCAAGTATTGCCGAAGAAGCAGCGTGTCTTGATCGAGGGCGTGAGGATCATCAAGCGGCACCTGCGGAAGTCGCAGGATAATCCGCAGGGGACGATTGCTGAACGCGAAGGACCGATTCACATTTCGAACGTGCGGCTGATCGAGAAAACGGAGAAGAAAGGTAGAGGTAAGAAAGAGACGAGAACGAAGAAAGAGAAAGCAAAATAACCGTCACCCGGCACCGGCGATGGACCTCGCCACGAACACGGATCGGCAGTTGCGAGTGCTCGCTTCGCTCAGCGTCACAGAGTCGTGAGGATGGAAAACGAATTTCACAAACATTACAAAGAACGTGTAGTACCAGCGCTGCGGGAGCAGCACGGTTACAAAAACGTGCACGAAGTACCGAAGGTCGAGAAGGTGGTGATCAACACTTCCGTGGGCTCGCAGTCGGATGTGAAGCAGGCGTTGGAAGACGCGAAGACGGAGCTGGCGCTCATCACAGGTCAGCGGCCGGCGGAAACGCGCGCGAAGAAGAGCATCTCGAATTTTAAATTGCGCAAGGAACAAGCCATCGGCGCGAAGGTGACGCTACGTGGAGAGCGAATGTACGAGTTCCTGGAACGATTGATCAAGGCCGCGCTCCCGCGTATTCGCGATTTTCGCGGGGTGTCACCCCGCGGGTTCGACGGCCACGGCAATTACACTCTGGGCGTTTCCGACCAATCGATTTTTCCCGAGGTCGAGCTCGACAAAATCAAGCGCAACATCGGATTTGATGTTACAATCGTGACCACCGCTCGCACGAACGAGGAAGCCAAATCGCTGCTGGGCGAAATGGGCATGCCGTTCAGCGACCGCGCGAAAAAGCCGGCCGGCCAAGCCGCCTAAACTGCGTGGGGAAACGCGAAACCCGAATAGCGAAATCCGAGACAATTCTGGAACCATGAAAATCGAAAGAAGAGATAAGGAGGAGCGCCAGGGCTCACTTCGGCGACCGAAGCCTCGCGTTTTCAGTTTGTTCCGTGGTTCGACATGCGAATTTCCGATTTCCCTCTCATGAGTACGGTGACTGATCCTGTTGCTGATTTGCTGGCGCGCGTGCGCAACGGTGCGCGTGCACAGAAGGCGGAGCTGTTCGTGCCGTACTCAAAGATGAAGGCGGAGATCGCGCGGATTTTGAAGGAAGAAGGTTATATCAGCAATTACGAACTGGATCGCAGCGAAGCTCATCCGCGGATCAGGATCACGAACAAGCTGGTGGACCGCAGCAGCGCGATTACCGGGCTGAAGCGGGTGAGCCGCCCGGGCTTGCGCCGTTACGTCGGGGCCGATGAAATTCCACGCGTACTCGGCGGAATGGGCATCGCGATTTTGTCGACCTCGCGTGGTGTCTTGTCCGGCCGGGAAGCGAAAAAACAAAAAGTGGGCGGCGAACTGCTCGCTTACGTGTGGTGATTTGTTGTTATGTCGCGAATTGGAAATAAGGCGATTCAATTGCCCGAGAAAGTGAAAGTGAACGTCGGCAACGACGGTGCTGTGGCAATCGAAGGGCCGAAAGGGAAACTGAACTGGAAATTGCCGCGCGAGATTTCCGCGAAAGTGGAGAATAACCACGTTTCGTTAGCTCGCGGCGCGGAGACGCGAAGCGTGAAAGCGTTGCATGGGCTCTCTCGCGCGTTACTTAACAACATGGTGCGTGGGGTAAGCGAAGGATTCACGAAGAACCTTGAAATCGAGGGCGTCGGGTTCAAAGCCGCCGTGCAGGGGCAAACACTGAATCTCTCGCTCGGATTCTCTCACCCCATCATGTTCCCCATTCCAAAGGAGGTGAAAATCGCGGTGACGGAGAACACAAAGATCGCGATCAGCGGTATTGATAAACAACTCGTCGGCCAGGTAGCCGCGGACATCCGCCGTTTCTATCCGCCGGAGCCGTACAAGGGCAAAGGCGTCCGTTACGCGGGCGAGCAGATCCGGCGCAAGGAAGGAAAGACGGTGCAGTAATGGCAATTCATCGCAAGACGGTGCGGCAGCGAATTCACAGGCGCATCCGCAAAAAAGTAAACGGAACGGCTGAGCGTCCCCGCCTCGCCGTGCACTTTTCGGGACGACACGTTTATGCGCAGGCGATTGATGATGATGCGGGCAAAACAGTGGCGGCAGCAACGACGTTGAAAAAAGGAACGAAGACTTCAGCCAATCGCGAAACGGCCGAGCGCATCGGCAAAGTGATCGCTGAAAAGTTGCGCGAGAAAAACATCGAGCGGGTGGTGTTCGATCGCGGCGGCTATATTTTCCACGGCAAAGTGAAAGCGCTGGCGGACGCGGCGCGTGAAGGCGGATTAACATTTTAAGATGGCACCTCCGAATCAAGGCAGACGACCAGAGCGGAACACGGACAGGAGTTCCGCCGCACGCGGCGATACGACCGAAAAGGTGGTATTCATCAATCGCTGCGCCAAAGTGGTGAAGGGCGGGCGCCG
>JAFASN010000067.1 GCA_019244415.1 Verrucomicrobiota bacterium
CGGCCCGGTGAAAAGTACTGCCCGTTTAAACGCGCCGGCGGCAAGGAAAAATCTTGAAGCCTGCTTCCGTTCCGCTTCTCCTGATCGCTGGTGCCCACTGATTACAAGGTCAAGCTCGAGGTTTTCGAAGGTCCTCTCGACCTGCTGCTCTACCTGATCAAACGCGATGAGATTGATATCTACGACATCTCGGTCGAGCGCATCACGCGGCAGTACCTCGAGTATCTTCATGCTTTCAAAGAACTGAACATCGATGTCGCGGGCGAGTTTGTCCTCATGGCGGCGAATCTTCTCTACATCAAAAGCCGCAGTCTGCTGCCGATCGATCAGCAGCCGCCGGAAGAGGAAGCTGAGGAAGACGATCCGCGATGGGAATTGATCCGGCAGCTGATCGAGTACAAAAAGTTCAAGGAAGCAGCCGAGCAGCTGCATGAGCGCGCAGTGGCGCAGGAGAATTTGTTTCCCCGCAGCGTTGGGGGAATCGGTGGCGAGATGGCACCGTTGCGCTTGGGCGAGGTCGGGATTTTTCAGCTTATTCAGGCGCTTCAAAACGTACTTAAGCGCGCCGCTGCACGCGAGGAGTTGCAGGAAATCTTCGGTGAGAATTTCACCGTCTCGGAGAAAATCGAGACGATTCTCCAGCGCGTGGGCAATGGCGGAGCGCTCCGCTTTTCCGAGCTTTTCGCGGGGATGGCATCGCGCCTGGAGATCGTCGTGACGTTTCTCGCGTTGCTCGAGCTGATCCGGCTGAGGCAAGTACGCGCGATGCAACGCGACGCATTCGGCGAAATCGAAATCGCCGCCGCTGCCTAGGTGCCGCGCCTGCTTATCGCCGGGTGCGGCTACGTTGGGAGCGCCGCCGCACGATTGTTTCTGCACGATGGCTGGCAAGTCACTGCCTGGTCACGTTCGGGCAAAATCCACGACGGCAATGAGCCACCGGGATCCCTCAGCGTTCGCGCAGTGAACCTGGGTGATCCGGATGATGTTCAACGTAACAGTTTTCCGTGCGATGTCGTGGTGCATTGCGCGAGTACGAGCGGCGGCAGCGCGGATGAGTACCGGCGTGTTTATCGGGATGGCGTTCGCAACCTGCTTGCCGCGTTTCCGGCGGCGCGCGTGATTTTCACCAGCAGCACCAGCGTTTACGGGCAGCGCGATGGCAGCTGGGTCGATGAAAATTCTCCAGCCGAAGCGGCGAGCGAAAAAGCCAAGATTTTGCGCGAAGCGGAAGAGCTTATACTCAGGCACGCCGGGATTGTCCTGCGGCTCGGCGGCATTCACGGCCCGGGCCGCTCGTTCCTGTTACAGGCAGTTCTCTCGGGCAGGATAAGCGCTGGGCGCGATCGATACGTGAACGGGATTCACCGCGATGATGCCGCGGCTGCCATTCATCTTGTGATAACGAAGCCACCATCGCGCAATGGCATTTTTAATGTAGTTGACGACACGCCCGCGCTGCGCAGCGAAATCGTCGCGTTTCTCGCAAAACAGTTGCGACGCCCCTTGCCACAACCGGCACCGCGCTCCAGCCCGCGCGACGATTCGAACAAACGCGTGAGCAACGCGAAACTGCGCGCGCTGGGCTGGGTACCACGATATCCCAGCTATACTGAAGGATTCTGCCAGTCAGTCTTGGTGACGCCGGCGTGAACCAATCCCGCTTGTACTCAAACGGGAAAACGGCCCGGCTGCCAGAGTCCCAGTGTCTCATCAAGACCGAGAGCAATATTCATGGCCTGTACCGCCTGCCCAGCCATGCCTTTACCAAGATTATCGATGGCAACAAGAACGACGGCGCTATTCTCATCCGCCGCGACCGCGATATCGGCGAAATTTGTTCCCGCCACAGCAGCTACCCGCGGACTCTCCTCCACAATCCGAACAAAAGGTTCGTGGTCAAAAACCTCGTGGGTGCGTACCTCAATCGCAGCGGCATCAAGCCCGTCAGGCAAACGAAACTGAGCTGTCGCAAAAATTCCGCGCACGAACGGGCCGCTTTGCGGCACAAAAGCAAGTTCGCCGCGGATTTCGCATTTCAACATTGCGGCTCGCACTTCGCTGAGATGCTGATGCGATAGAACCTTGTATGCGCGAAAGTCATTGGCCCGCACGGGATGATGCGTCGCGGCACTGGCGGATGCGCCGCTGCCGCTTGAGCCGGTGACGGCGGTTGACGCAATAAATCCTAGATCAAGTCCGCGCAACGGAAGCAATGCGAGTTGCAGAGCCGTCGCGAAGCAGCCGGGACTGGCAATCCGTCGCGTCCGCTGAATGGCTGCGCGATTCCACTCGGGCAGTCCGTAAGTAAACGGGCCGGCGCGGAAATCGGCCGACAAATCGATGACGAGGAGCCGCTGGGAAAGGCCGGCGCTGCTCCAGGCTAGCTCCAACTTTTCGATGCACCGCTTCAGTTCACCGTGCGGCAGCGCGGAAAAGACGACCGGCTGCTCGCTTTCAGCTAACGAATCCCAGGGAATGCAGGATTCGAAACATCCATCCACAATTCCGCGGAGATTCGGATGGCACTCCCAGAAGGCCTCGCCGCTTCGCTGGCGGGAAGTGCCTCTCACGCTTTGCACATGCGGATGCCGCGACAGCCAATAGAGCAACTCCCCGCCGCCATAGCCGGAGGCGCCGAAAATCACCGCATCGACTTTCATGCCGCGTGACGCGCGACATGGGACCGTAGTTTTGCCAATGCTAAATCACCAAATTGCCGCGGGAAACTGCGGGCGTTGCAAGCCGGCACTCCTAACGATTCCACGAAACGCGTGCCGACACGGTTGTCGGTCGCCGGTCCGGTCACGATATCGACGTTTAATCCAAGTACATTGTGGAAATGCTCGAGCGCGCCCACTACTCCCACCGGATCATTCGCGCAGAGCACGTGCACCCTTCCCCAGGCGCGTAACTCCGGCTCGGCCAGGATTGCCTGCACCCCGTACTCACCCATGATGCCATCGCCGGTTTCGGCGACGATCAAATCCACACCACGGTTCGCCAGTTCGCTTAATACGATGTGCGCAATTTTTGCGGACGTCTCTGGCCCTGTACACGCCGCCCCGGCATCGGTGAAATCAAGGATTGCTTCCGCGCCATAATCGCGCATCGAGAGCACGTCGCGGAGCAAGCTTACGCCGGTCAATTTGGCGCCCCCGACCCGCATTCCCTCTTGCGAGAGCCGATGCACCAGTGCGCACGCAGCGTGCGTTTTGCCCGCGTTCATGCAAGTACCAGCCAAATAGATCACCGGCACTGGGCGCGCATTGGCCCTGCCGCTCACTGCCGCCGCCTCGATGGATGCCGGCTGGCCAATGCGGCTGCCGAATTGTTGGAAAAGCAAGACCTGCCCAAGTATCTCGATCTCAAATGGCGCCCCGACATCCGGGCTTGCCGAAATTGCCCTTCCAATTACGCCGCCTGCATTCAGCAAATGAAGCACATCGCCCGCCTGCACAGTCTCGGGCAAAACGCCTTCGTATCCGCGCAAAGCGTTGCGATGGCCGAGCGCACCCGCGATCACATCGCCATCGTGCAATACACTCATGCGCCCGTGAACGTCCTCGAGCTGATTGTAAACGGCCTTTTCCCCCCGAACACGCCCGACGACGACCGCACCGTGCCGGGCCCGGATTTCCGGCGTTAATGTGACCTGTCGCCCAAGCTGCAGATTTCGCGTCACGGACGCGATCTTATCAAGGTGGACGCGCATTACGTTACAGCGCTGTGCCTCTGCGCGGCGATCATGTGCGGGATGCCAAATATCTTGGCGAAGCCAGCCGCTTCGCCCGCGCTCCAGAGCGTAGTGCCTTCGCCATAGCTCGTATCGGCGCGCATCAAACCGCGAGGCGAGCGTACTCCGAGCACCACAAACGTGCGCGGGAAGATGCGCACCCGTACCTCGCCGGTCACGTCTCGCTGACTCGATTCCAGGAGCGCCTCCAGATCACGCGCCAGCGGATCGAAAAAGTGTCCTTCATGCAAAAGCGTTCCATATAGATTCCCAAGGTGCTCCTTCCAAAATAGCTGCTTCGCGCTGAGTACGAGTTTCTCCAGCTCCCGATGTGCCGCGATGAGCAAGTGCGCGGCCGGGGCATCGAAGCCAACCCGGCCTTTAATGCCGAGGATCGTATCGCCAAGGTGCACACCGCGACCAATTCCGTACTTATGCCCGATCGCGTTCAGCTCTTCGATGGCCGCTACTGGATTGTCTGGCGCGCCACCGTGAAAAGAAATCGTGAGATCTCGCTCAGGCAATGTCGCGCTCACCTCCCCGCCAGAATAGGCCGTATCCGGCAAGGTCTGCCATGAATCATGTGTCTCCCTCCCGCCGATGGTTGTGCCCCACATTCCCTCATTCACGCTATATTGCTCGAGCTTCTCCGGAAATGGACAGCCACGTTCAGTCAGGAATTCTCGTTCCTGAGTACGGCTGAGAGCCAAATCGCGTATCGGCGTGATTATCTTCAACTCTGGCGCGAGCGTACGAAAGGCGACGTCAAACCGCACCTGATCGTTGCCTGCGCCAGTGGATCCATGCGCCAGTGCGTTTGCGCCAATCTCCAGCGCTCGTTCGACGACCGCGCGCGCCTGGCAAACGCGTTCCGCGCCGACGCAGAGTGGGTACGTTCCACCTCGCAAAACATTTCCAGCCAGCAAGAAGCGGAGGTAATTGTGAAACAATTCCTCGCGCGCATCGATCGTCGTATGAGTTACAGCGCCGAGGTCGCAGGCCAGCTTCTCGATCCGTGCCAATTTCGCTGCGGAAAATCCGCCGGTGTCAACTGTGACGGTGTGAACTTCGTGCCCCTGCTCGCGCAGCCAGGCAACACAGAATGAGGTGTCTAGTCCGCCACTGAAAGCGAGGAGCGTTTTCATGTCCATGCGAAGAGGTCGGTGCTGATGTTGGCGAGGAATTCCCGATGCTGGCGAATCCAGGCACCATGTGCTTCTAATTCTCGTTCCAGCGGAGCAAGATCTATTTGCGAAGGGGATGTAGGTTCCGCCACGAACGTCTTCGTTTGAAGCTGTTGCGCAACGCGCATATACGCTTCGCGAAACGGTACTCCTGCTTCAGCAACACGACAGGCCTCGCGCGCGGCGAAGATTTCATCGGTGCAGGCCGCAGCGGAGGCACGCTCATCGATTTCGAGTACGGGAAGAACACGTGCCATGACTGCAAAAAGCTGCCATGCTTTAGACACCAGTTGCAGGAACGGGGCCTTGAGCAGTTGGTGATCTCGGTGGTAGCTGGACGGCAGACCTCCGGCAAGCTGCGAAATCAAGGCAGCCAATCCGCGTAGTTCGCGACAGCGCCCACGGGCTAGCTCTAGTACGTCGGGGTTGCGCTTTTGCGGCATGAGGCTCGAGCCGGTCGTGAACGCATCCGGCAGTCTCACGAACCCAAATTCGTCCGTGCTCCAGATGAGCAAATCCCAGACTGCTTTCTCCAAAGTTCCGGCCGCGGAAACAATCCACGCCGAGATGGCGTACTCATAGCGACCGCGACTGTTCATCACGTCAATGGGACTGCGTTGCACACGATCGAACCCCAGCAACTCCGCCGTTCGCTCCCGACTGATTGCCGCGGGTGCGCCAAACCCCGCTCCCGCTCCAAGAGGCGAACGATTGATCCGTAACCAAAGCGCCGGAAGCTGCTCCAGTTCTTCGGCCAAAGCTTCTGCGAACGACGCACTCCACATTCCCCAGGCACTCGGCATCGCGCGCCGCAGGTGCGTGTAGCCCGGCAGAATCGCATGCCAACGTTTCTTCGCCAGAATAACGAACTCGGATGCGCAGTTCACAAACAACTCGCCAAGATCGAGCAAGCGTGCGCGCATCAACAATCGCAGCGCGGTTTGCACCTGATCATTGCGCGAGCGGGCAAGATGGATCCTGCTCCCCGCTTCACCGAGCGCGTGTTCGAGGGCGGTGTGACAGTCCTCCTCTGCTTTCGAAATAGTTAGCCGGCTGTCTTTCAACTCGCGCAACCTCCGCACAAGGAACTTCGCCTGATCGAGCGGAACTAAACCGCACTCTCCGAGCATGCGTGCGTGCGCAGCACTGCCTTCGATATCGAAGGGCAACAGTCCCTCATCGGTGAGTGGATCGTCCCCGACGGTAAAGGCATGAACCGTCGCGTCCAACGGCAGATTCTTTGCCCAAAGTTGGTCAGACATGCGCTTTCATCAACTGGAAATAACCAGTGATAGACCGGGCATAAAATGCGGCCCCGGCGTCAAGCTCGCCTTCCAGCAGGTACTCATCAGCCTGATGACTACGGTTCGTATTCCCAGGGCCGGCCTTCACCGCTGGGATCCCGTTTAGAAACACCCAGTCCGATGTCGTACTCGAACGGATGCCGCATTCCCGGCGCGCGGCTTCGAGCGCCGCCCGTACAATCGGCTCCGATTCATCGCTCGCGACCGGGATGTAGCGCGCGGAATGGACATTTACCTGGCTTTCCAGCGCTGCATCAATTTCCGCAATCACCACCTCGTGGTCTGTTTCAGGTTTAGTACGAAGGTCAACGAAGAATTCGCAATGATCCGGCACCTGGTTGCGAGCGGCCCCGCCGGTGATTTGAGTCACCTGTGGGCGCGATTGCATTCCTGCGAGCCGGGCAATGTCCCGCGCCGCCATCTCGATTGCATTTTCGCCAAGCTTCGCGTGTGCGACATGCGCCGCGCGTCCCTGCGCAATGCAACGCAATAGCAACATTCCGTTTTGCGAAGTGCATACCTCGAGCATGGAGGGCTCCCCTACGATCGCGGCGTCGATTCGGGGCAATTCTGACCTGACTACTCTTGCACCGGCGCCGTTGCGTTCTTCTCCGGCGACGAACGCGAAGGTGACGGCACCTTCGAGTGCACCCTGCTCGCGGGCGGCGAGAATCATTGCGGCTACACATCCCTTGGCGTCGTTTGCACCGAGACCGGTCAGTTTTTTGCCCAGACGACGAAGCCTGAACGGGTCGCCACTCCAACCATCGCACGGCGGGACCGTATCGATATGACTGAGCAAAAGCAGGTGTGGTCCGGCACGTCCTAGGGTGAACCACACGTTGTCACCTTCGCGCTGGACGTTGAACCGCTCGTCACGCAACAATTCGAAAAGCAGGTCCGCCAGCGGTCCCTCTTTACCGGAGACGCTCGGCACATTGACCAGTGCCTCCAGAAGCTCCCCTCCGTTCATGAACGCGCCACGATCATCGTGCCGCTACCTTCATTCGTGAAAACTTCCGTTAGAATCGCATCGGGCAAAATACCGGAAACGATGTGCACGCTACCCACGCCTGCGGCGAGCGCGGATTTCGCTGCCGCCATCTTGGGCAGCATTCCGCCGCGGATCACGCCATTACTTTCAAGCGCCGCAATTTTCTCGAGGTCGGCCAGTGGCAATAAACTGCTCGCGTCATCTGGATGCGATAGAAGACCGGCCACTTTGACCACGAAAAATAGTTTTTGGACGCCGAGGGCAATGGCAATCGCCGCAGCTACCGAATCGGCATTGGTGTTTAGAACATCGTGATTGGCGTCCACCGTAAATGGGGCGATCACCGGAACGTAACCTCCGGCGAGGAGATGACGCAGAAGCGTTGTATCGACCGCATCGATGTCACCGACACAACCAAAATCAACCGCCTCACCGTTAAGAGTCACGGGAGCTCGCCGGTGACTTAGCACCGTTCGCGCGTCCTGACCTGATAAACCGACGGCCTGCAAACCCGCCGTCTGCATCGCATGGAGCAGGTCCATTTGGACACAACCTCTCAGCGCCATTTTGGACGCTTGCAGCACTTCAGGCGACGTGATGCGGCGCCCGGCAAGTTTGTGGCTCGTTAGCTTCAGCTGTTCGCAAAGCGCATCAATCGCGCCCGAGCCGCCATGCACCACGACCAGCGGAATTGCAAAGCTGTGCAGGAGCGCGATCTGCCCGCAAATGCTCTGCCGCAATGCCGCATCGGCGAGAATATCACCCCCGATTTTGACGACAAACGGTTTGTCGCGAAATACGCGGATGTATTTCGCGGCGTCCTTCAGCGGGTCGAATGGCGAGCGGGTCGTCACATCAATTCAATAGCCAATGAAGCAGCGCCCGCTGCACGTGAAATCGATTTTCCGCTTCGTCGACGACGCGGCTCCATTCGCCATCGAGTACTTCATCCGCCACTTCCACGTTCCTGCGTACGGGAAGACAGTGAAGAAATATCGCGTCCTTCGCCGCTCCCGCCATTTGGCGCGCCGAGAGCATCCAATCCGCATGAGGCGAGTCGGCGTCGTTCACACGCTCGCGCGACGTAGAAGGTCCCCAGGCTTTCGCATACACTACGCATACATCTTGCAACGCCCGTTCCTGCTCACAAAAAAAAGAAATGCTGCCGCCGGCGGCCTCGGCGTACGCGTGCGCTTCGCCGATTATCTCGCGGTGCAGCTCGAAACCTGGCGGATGCGCAATGCGAATCTCGCAACCGCGCATCGCGGCCGTGAGAAGAAATGAGTTCGGGACCGCCTTTGGCAAAGGCTTGATGTGCGGCGCCCATGTCAAAAGCACCGGCAAACATCTCGTCGCACCGAATTGCTCCTCGATTGTCATCAAATCCGCCAGCCCCTGGCACGGATGCTCGCGCGCACTTTCCAGATTCAACGTGGGCACCGTCGCGTACTTTCGAAACGCCCGCATAAGCGCATCGCGGCAATCTTCTTCGTCATTGCCGTCCGTGGAGAAGCTGCGGACACCGAGCGCATCCACGTAACGGCTCAGGACCGGCACAGCTTCCCTTAGATGCTCCGCACACTCCCCGTTCATCACCGCTCCGACACGGTGTTCCAATTTCCAACTTTCGCTCCCCGCCTCGATCATGATCGCGCTCCCTCCGCCTCGCGCCATCACTGCTTCGAACGACGCACGGGTGCGCAGTGACGGATTGAAGAAAACAAGGCCCAAGACTTTACCCTCAAGATGCTTGCGATGAGGCTGCCGCTTCCATGACTTTGCCGCAGCGAGGATTTCTTCGACTACCTCGCAGCCCAGATCGGCAATTCGCGTGGCGTGTTTCACGCGTATATGTGAATTGCGTTCCCGAGCGCCGCGATCGCCTCGTCACTAATATTCAGTGGCGGCATGAGCCGAAGAATCTCCGCATCAGAGCTGCTGCCGACAAGAATGCCAGAATCTTCGAGGTGCTTTTTTAACCGCGTCGCATTATCCGGCACGCGCAACCCTAGCAATAAGCCTGCACCTCGCACCTCGCGCACGCATGTTTTCCGAAGTACGGCGCGAATTTTCGTTTCCGCCTCGATCGCATGTTGCATCAATTGTTCATCATTGATGATTTTGAGCGTGGCCAGCAGCGCTGCGCACGCAAGCGGCGAACCGCCAAAGGTGCTGCCCAGGTCGCCCGGTTTGAGCTGCATGGCCATGCTTTCACTCATCAGCAGCGCGCCCATCGGCACACCCGAGGCGATGCCTTTCGCCGTCGTGATTATGTCAGCCATGATTCCGTACTTCGAAGCAGCGAAAGGCGCCCCGAGCCTGCCCATCCCCGTCTGCACCTCGTCGAAAATCAGCAACGCGCCGGAGGCACGCGTGCGCTCGCGCAACTTTTCCAGCAATCCCCTATCCACTTCGCGAATGCCGGCCATACTTTGGACCGGTTCGAGGATAACGGCGGCAACGTCGTCGAACGCCAACGAATCTAACGCAGCTTCACTGTTCCAAGCCAGACGCGTACAGGGCGCGACAAGAGCCCGGTACGGGTCGCTAATTTTCGCGTCGTCCGTGACTGACAGCGACAGAGTGGTGCGCCCGTGCCAGCCGCCTTCAAATGCGACGAAACGATTTCGGCCCGTCACCTTCGCCGCGATTTTCAGCGCGTTCTCATTCGCCTCGCTGCCGCTGTTGCAAAAGAACACGCTGCGAGCGCCGACATCGCCCTGAGAATTTGCAAAATCAATCAGTGCGTCGGCGGCTTTATCGCGCACCGGCACTTCCGCGGCGCAACTATAGAAGAGCAGCTCTCCCGCTTGCTGGCAGATCGCGGCAACAACTTTCGCATGCGAATGACCCGTGCTGCAGACGCAATGGCCACCGTAAAAATCAAAGTAACGTTTTCCTGCCGCGTCAAAGATGCAGTCGGCGACGCCGCGAACAACTTGGAATGGCCAGGGGCGGTAAGTTGGCAAAAGGCTCCCGCTCACTCGTTATACCTCCACCAGTTCACTGTTTTGCCGTTTGCTGAAGCAGCTTCTCGAGCTCGTCTTTCCATAACGCGGCGACGGTGTGACTGCCGTGACCGCGCGTTTTCTCGCTCAGCGGAATGATCACCGCACGGCCGTGCGGCACCCGTTTGATTTCGGCCTGGAGAATCCCTAACTCCGGCGGGTTGATGAGATCGTCAGCGGAATTAATCGCCAGCAGTGGCGCCGTGATTTTCTCCAGGTCGGGGCCGGGATCGTAATCGTGCGACGCCTCAAGGGCGTAGAGCACGTTATTGGCATCATCCACTTTGACGATCTCACGGACGAATTTGTCGAGCACCTCGTCGGTCTTCGCGAGGGTCGGCGCTTCCTTTTGCCGGAGCACGGGATTGCTGCTCATGAACCAGAGCATCTCCGCCGCGGTGCGGAGACTGGGCGGCTGCGCCTTGTACTCACCATTCTGCCACGCAGGGTCGTTGCGAATCGCATCGATGATGACTCGCCGCCACGCCCGATTGCGCCCGGAAATTTGCGTCGGCAGACAGGCAAGCGGCATGAGCGCGTCCATGAATTCCGGGTGCGTCTCGCCCCAGAGCCACGTGTGCATGCCGCCCATCGATGTCCCCGTGACGAGGCGGGCGTGATTTACGCCGAGGCCATCGGTGAGCAAACGGTACTGCGCCTCGACCATGTCGCGATAGCCGTAGCGCGGAAATTTCGCGTGCAAACCATCGCTCGGCTTGCTCGATTTGCCGTGCCCGATTCCATCCGGCAGCACGATGAAAAACTTGGTCGCATCCAGCGGCTGATCTTTGCCGAACAGTTCGCCCGCAAATTCCGGTCGGATGAATTGCGCGCCGCTGCCGGTTGTTCCATGCATGATGAGTACAGCGTTGGCCGTTTTTCCCTGCGCGTCCTTCTCCGGCGTGCCGATGGTCCGATAATGAATGCGCAGCTCTGGTAATGTCTCGCGATCGGTGAAATGGAAATCGCGAATGGTGAAATCGTTCTCCACCGGCGCGGGGTAATCGGCGGCGAACGCGTTCGCCGCACAGGCCAGGGCAAACACGAGAGATGGAAAAATTTTCATGATCACTGGACACGGTGTACAGGATGAACGGGATTAAAGGCAGACAAATCTAGACCCGCGTACTTGTGTTCATCCTATCTCGCACACTCCGATGGTTTGGCTTGCTCTTTGCCGTGCCGCTAATCGCCGCGGCCGCCGATGCGCCGCAGTTCAACGCCCACGCCGCTGAGCGTTTTGCCAAGCTCGCGCTCGCCTGCGTGAGCAAAGAGTACCCGAACCATATCAGCCATGTACTTAACAGCGATGCTGATGTCGCTGCGCCACGCACGCTCACGCCCTGCTTCTATGGCTGCTACGACTGGCATTCATCGGTGCACGGGCACTGGTTGCTGGCGCGGCTGATCCGTACTTTTCCTGACGCGCCGTTTGCACCGGAAGCACGTGCAGCTCTGAAGAAGAGCCTTAGCAGCGAGAATGTGAAGACGGAAGCAGTGTACTTGCGCGGCGCCGGTCGGGCGAGCTTCGAACGCCCGTACGGTTTGTCGTGGCTGCTTCAGCTCGCGATGGAATTGCGCGAATGGGATGATCCTGACGCGCGGCAGGTGTCGGCCAATCTTCGTCCACTGGAAGATGCGGCTGTGCAACGCCTGAGTACGTGGCTGCCCAAGCTGTCGCACCCGGTGCGCATCGGCGAGCATGACCAAACCGCGTTCAGCATGGGATTGATGCTGGATTACGCACGCGCGGTCGGGAACACGGAATTCGAGAAGCTGCTGGTCCGTAAAGCAAAGGAATTTTTTCTCGCCGACAGAAATGCGCCGCTGGCTTATGAGCCTTCCGGTGAAGATTTCCTTTCGCCCAGCCTGGGTGAAGCGGATTTGATGCGGCGCGTACTTTCGCCGGAGGAATTTGCGAAATGGCTCGGTGAATTTCTGCCGCAGATTCCGAAGAACGGCAGCATCGATTGGCTGCCGGTGACTGTTTCTCCTGATCCCAGCGATCCGAAACTCGCGCATCTCGATGGATTAAACCTCAGCCGCGCCTGGATGCTGGAAGGCATCCTCTCGCAATTGCCCCCTGATGATGCGCGGCGCGCTTCGTTGCAAGCCCCGGTCGATGCCCATGCACGTGCCGGTCTCGCCGCCGTTACCGGTGAACATTACGAGGGCGGTCACTGGTTGGGCAGCTACGCCGTTTACCTCGTGACAAAACGAGGCATCACAGCGAAACACTGAGCCGCGCATCGCTGCCGGCGCGGGCGACCGCCGCGCAATCGAATACCCCGATGGCGGCTCTTTGATCTCGATACCCTGCCGATTTTGCACGCAAGGCTGCAACGTTGCTGAGCCGGGGCGCGCGAGTAATTTCAGGGTGTGAGACACTGTAATTTTTTCGTCCTGCTGTTTTGTCTGGCAGCCGGCAGCTTGTTCGCCCAGCAAAACGAAAACACGCGCCTGGACTTCAAGCAGTTCGGTCTGCTCGCCATTCAGGACAACGGCCGACGCAAGCCGATCGACACCTTTGCGCGGCAGACGCTGACGCAACTCACCGGGCGCTCCAGTTACACGGACAAGAATGGGCGCAACTGGAGCGGGCCCGACTTCGTACTCTCGGCTTTGCTGGCGACGCACGACTGGAAAAGCGAGCCGGTGATTCTCGTCTCGTACGGCAAACTTAAGGAAGCGCTGGGGCTGGAGAAAACGCAGCGGCGTTTTACCTTCAACGAACTGGCGAACTCGGGCGCGTTGCAGCGCATCGCCAACGAAGCCCGGGCAATCAAACGCGCTGAGAAATCCCTCGACCGTACGCAGCAGGAAGCGCTGAGCGTTGCTGATCGGGTCGCGCTTTTCGCGCGGCTGCTCGATGGCAGCGCGTTCCTCATCGTGCCTTCGAAAGACGTTCTTGATCCATGGCTCGCACCTGACCCGGCGCTTTTGGCGGAGCATTACTCTGAGCAACAACTCGCGCCTGTGCTCGCCTCGTTGCCGAAAACGATGCAAGCCTATGTCTCAGGCGATTCGTTCAGCTTTAGCTCGGGCTCTCGTGAACTCCGGGATCAACTGCGCGCGCTTTCCCCATCGGTTTACCCGAGCGAACGGCAGCTTCGCCTCGAATACTTTTACAATCATTTCGAAGGATTCTACCGCGCCATCTGGCTTTACGCGATCGCCATTGTCCTGCTCCTGGTCGCGCATCTGCGCCGTCGCGGGTCCATTCTGCGCGCGGCAGGAGTCTTCGTCGCCGTCGCGGGCCTCGCCTGTCACGCCGCCGGGATCATCCTGCGTTGCATGATCGCCGGGCGCCCGCCGGTCACGAACATGTATGAATCAATCATCTGGGTTTCGTTCGCAGTCTCGTTTTTCGGGATGATTTTCTTCGCGCGCTATCGCACGCCCATTTACCTGCTGGCGGCTTTGCCGGTTACCTCCACCGCGCTCCTGCTCGTCTTCCAAATGCCGATTGCCATGCCGGCGAGCATCGACCCGCTCGTGCCGGTCTTGCGCGATAACTTCTGGCTCACGATTCACGTGCTCACCATCACGCTGAGCTACGCGGCGTTCGCCCTCGCCATGGGGTTCGGGCATATCCTGCTCTTCAGGTACGCGCGGCATCCACGTGAAACCCGGGCCGATGCACCCATGCATTTCTGGCTTTACCGCGTACTCCAGCTCGGCGTACTGCTCCTCGCCGCTGGCACAATCCTCGGCGGCGTCTGGGCCAACTATTCCTGGGGCAGATTCTGGGGCTGGGATCCGAAAGAAACCTGGGCGCTGATCGCACTGCTTTGCTACATAACGACGCTGCACGGCCGACTGGCTGGATGGTGGACACAGTTCGGCCTCGTCGTCGCCAGCGTTGTCTGTTTCCTCGCCGTACTAATGGCGTGGTATGGAGTCAATTTCGTCCTCGGCAAAGGACTCCACAGTTATGGCTTCGGCATCGGCGGCGAAAGCTATGTCGCCACCTTCGTTATTGCCGATCTCCTCTTTGTAGCTTTCGCAGTGTGGCGCTACCGCAGCAGCAGACGCGTAAGTGCGCCGGCCGAGCTGGAAGAAGTCGCCGTTTAGTTTTCCTAGGCCCGATAGGGCGTTCAGGTAGCGTTGCGCTAGCTACTTGGGTTTGGCATTCCAAATCTTCAGCATATCGGAAGAGCCTTGGCTGCGGACTCCGTTGTCAATGAGGATACTTTCGGTGTCGTCGATCATTTCCTTGCGCGGAAACACAATGGTTTCGCCACCACCGCGGCGGTCAAACTCGATTCTGATAAACTCGTCTTTCGAATCGCGTAGAAGCTCAACCAGGTTAGCCAGGTTTTTGACGTCGTGGCCGTTGATACTTTTAACTACCTGGGGCGAAGGACTGCTATATCCCCTCGATAGCTTGTGCGGGAAAAACGGAGACGAAACAAACACGATCCGTTCTCCTGGGAATTTCGTCTTGTCGCCGTAACGGGTAACGAGCGGACTGCCGGCATAGGATAACCCCAGGAGCCAGTCGGCGCCCCGGCTTATCCTGGCTAGCCCGCTAACGAGCGACGTCGTAGCCTCTGAAAACACGACTGGACCGAGGATGAAATAGGAAGGATAGCCGCCCCGCTCTTCCGGCATGACCAATGGTAGATCAGGTGGCACCGGAAGATCGATGTGCATTTCTTTCCCCGCGCGGACGATCGTTAGAGGGACGGTGCCATCCCGCGCAACAGACTGGACAAGATATTGAAATCGAACGCGCAGATCCGTTCCCAGAGGGATCATGCCCTGATCGTCGATTCGAGTATCGCTAATTTTCGTGATCACGTCCCATTCCTTCAGCGGATAGGAAGTGTCGGTGCGCGTGGGCTGATGCACCACAATTCCTTGAATCGAATAATTGAGTTTCAGGAACGACCGCAGCGCCGGGTTCTCCAGCGTTTGCAGCAGGTCATACATGGCGGGCTTCCCATCGTAATGACCATCGGCAACATCTTTCAGAAACAGGTCAATTTCCTCACACGGAATGATGTAACCGATGTTCTCCGTGCCACCGAGGTGACTGAACGCCAGCCCGATCATCTCGTCATCCACCACGGCTGGCCCTCCACTATTCCCCGGATTAATCGCGGCGTCGATCTGGATGCGGAGCCCGGAAACGGGAAAGTTATAGGGCGTGAACTCGATGCGTGAGACGATGCCTCGAGTAACGGACAGACTTGTTCCACCCGTTGGGTAACCGTAAACCGTCACCGCATCCCTGACTTCGGGAAGCTTTTGGGCGCGTGGCAGAACGCGATGCGAGTCGAAGAATTTCTCGTCATCGAGTTTCAAAACCGCAAGGTCAATACCGGGCGCGATGCTTTCAACTGTTGCCGATATTTTGTCGCCGCCTTGGTTCGCCTGAACTTCCACCTGGCTAGCGTATAGAACGACGTGCGCATTAGTCAGGATCCTTTTCCCCTGGATAACGACTCCTGATCCGCTCACCTCGTACGGAGGCAGCTTGGTCCAGGGCTTGTAGTAATCAGGATAAAGCGCGGTGGTGAAAACTTTCACGACCGAGCTTTCGACTGAGCTGGATGGCGACGCGTGCGGGATGGGAGCCGCCGCGGCGGTCGGAGCTGTATTCGCGGGTGGTTCGACTTGCAGACTGAGCCCAGGCGATAGCGCCGGTGAGGCGGAGCTTCCAGGTTCAACAGCGTGCGTTGTGGAAATGAATGCGAGCGACATGACGCATATCGAGAGTGCGAAACCAGGGCCGCTCAGCCGCAAGAAGAAACTCATACGCGCAAAAGAAGCAGTTGTTGCTCTTAAAGCCGAGATATTTGTCGAATAGGTACAGACCCTTACATATCCCATCTGGTGTCGTCATCACGCGCGAAAAGCCTTTGCAATGGCAGAGCAAATTCCGCTGGATGAAAAAGCGCGCGCGGCTGACTTGCGCGCGGAATTAGAACAGGACGATAGTACGGAAGAGATCGCGCCCGACATCGCTTACAAGCGTCTCGCCATCGTCAACGTTGTTTATTTCGGCGAACCCGGCGCGGGTGATCGCGAATGGGTGCTAATTGATACCGGCATCCCCGGAATGGCCGGCGCGGTCAAGCGCGCGGCCCGAAAACGTTTCGGCGAGAATTCGCGACCGGCAGCGATCATCATGACGCACGGGCATTTCGATCACGTCGGCGCGCTGAAAACCCTGGCGGACGAATGGGACGCGCCGATTTACGCGCATTTGCTGGAGCAGCCGTACCTTGATGGCCGTTCCGGCTATCCACCGCCCGATCCGACGGTAGGCGGCGGTTTGATGTCGTTAACGTCGCCGATGTTTCCGCCAACGCCGATCGATGTGGGAAATCGGCTGCGCATTTTGTCTGAATCCGGTGAAGTACCGGAGATGCCAGGCTGGCGCTGGATCCACACCCCGGGGCATACGCCGGGGCACGTCTCCCTGTGGCGGGAGAATGATCGTGCGCTCATCGTCGGTGATGCCTTCATTACCACCAACCAGGAATCAGCCTACGCCGTGATCGTGCAGAAGCCGGAAATGCACGGGCCGCCGATGTACTACACACCGGACTGGCCGAGCGCGGGCGATTCGGTGCGGGCGCTTGCTGAATTGCAACCGGAACTTGTCGTCACGGGGCACGGCCGCGCCATGCAGGGCGAAGAGATGCGGCGCGCCCTGCATGATCTGGCCGACAATTTCGAGCAAATCGCCATGCCGGAAGAAGGCCGTTACGTTCACGAGGCGGCGCAGGCGGACGCCAGCGGAACCACCTACGTACCGCAGAAGTAAAGGCCCGATAATGGGCTAATGCTGCGGCAGACTCGGCTCAACCATTTCGCAGATCACGTGCAGCAAAAACTTGTGCGCTTCCTGGATGCGCGCGGTGCAATCTCCCGCCACGATCACCTCCAGGTCAGCAATTCCGGCACAATCTCCGCCATCGCGACCGAGCAACGCGACTGTACTTAGCCCACGCGATTTCGCCTCGTCCAGCGCCCGCCGGATGTTTGCCGATTTTCCGCTCGTACTCAGCGCGAGGAGCAGATCGCCATCCCTCCCGAAAGCGCGCACCTGTCGCGCGAACACCTGGTCGAAGCTGTAATCATTGGCTGTTGCCGTCAGCAGACTGCCGCTGGCGGAAAGATTCAGTGCGGGGTACGGGCGGCGATCATGCACAAAACGGCAGGCGAACTCGGTGGTGAAATCCGCCGCATCAGCTGCGCTCCCACCATTACCGCATGCAAGCAACTGATGCCCGCCCGTGAGTACCGCCGAAACGAGACTAGCCGCGCGATCGATCTGGCCGGAGAACTTTTGCAGCGAAGCGAATGTGGCGGCCGCTTGCTGAAGGGCCTGTTGGAAGATTGGGGACACGCGTATGCATTTAAGCGCGTTCGTGGCGATGTCGAGCGAACCGTCGCGCATCTGCACCTCTCCCGAACGCGAAAATCCCTCAGGTCGAAGCCGAATAACGCACGGCAACTTTACGCCGCGAGCCACGTAAGTACCTGCCGTCGCGGCAGCAACGCGGTACTTTTTGTTTGCCAGCGGAAGCGGCTTTGGCGTAAGACCAGCTTTTTTATTGGAACCGTGGCGAAGTTTTCCCTGAACGCCGTCTTGATCGTGAGCGTTTTTGCCGGCTGGCAAATGACGGCGCAGGCGGAGGAAAATAACCCGGAGCGTCCGCGCGGAGATTACGGAGTCACGCTCCAGCCATTTGCGGCGGCCGCTGCCCCGACGCCGCGCGGCCACGTCGTTCGCGTTGCCTATTATGTGCCGCGCACCACTGCGCCGCTGCGCGCGGAGCCGGTCGAAGACGAATCGCCTGCCGAGCCGAGTTTCCTTTCCCGCGACGCCTCTCACCCGATGGTTCCCGGAAAGTACGCCGTTGTGCGCGATGGGATCGCCTACGCGCCGTCGCGCGCTCCGCAGAATGTCAAGAATGCGATTTGGGCGGTGAACACCTTGCGGCGAAAACCGTACATATGGGGCGGCGGGCACGGCACCTTCAACGATTACGGGTACGATTGTTCAGGCACGGTCTCGTTCGCGCTGCATTATGCCGGGTTACTGGCAACGCCGTTGCCCTCGAGTGATTTGTGCCATTTCGGCGAACGCGGACGCGGCAGATGGATCACAGTGTACTCACGCAACGGCCATGCCTTTGCTGTCATCGCCGGGCTGCGGCTCGATACGACAGATCTGCGTTACGGCAGCGACGTGGGCCCACGCTGGTACGCCGAGCCGCGCGACGCCAGCGGGTTTGATGCGCGACATCCCGCGGGCTGGTAGCGTACTTAGGGCAACGGCGTAAAGTCCCGTACCACGAATATGCGGCGCGTCATTCTAAGAGCCGGCCTGATTTTTGCGACGACGGTCCTCGCCACATTGGCCGGCGCCGATGACCAGCCGCCACTCACGTGGGCGGACGAGATCAGCAAAGGCTTCGTGCCGTATCATCAACTTACGGCAGATGATTTCCGCATCGACGATAAAGCGCGGTTGAACGGTGACTACGAAGTGAAAACCTTCATCGATCCGCCGCAGTATCGGATCGCCGAGAAAATTTCCGATGACGGCGTTTTCCACGTTTACGTGACGGACTGGACGATCTTCTCCGGGTTGGACAGAAACGGAACGGCGCGGCGCTCAAAGGTGCGCTACATCAAAGGCGAGCTGCCGTACGCACAGGCGCTGTTTGATCTGACCGAATTGCGCGCGCGCGAACTGGCGGCCCTTACCGCGGCACAATTGCCTTCAGCGGACGGAAACACGCTCGAGGAGGCGCGAGGCAGCTTGCAAAAACAAACGGACAAGCTGTACCAGGACAAGCTTCAGCAGGCACGTGACGAAACGGCGGAGTTTCAGAAGGCGACCGACGGCGGGAGAAACAAACGCAAAGTGCGCGAGCTTGGGCCGAAAATCCGCAAGCGACTTGATGCTCTGCCGCCTGTGCCAACGCCAGCGCCGACACCGACGCCAACTGCCACGGCAACGGCTACGCCCACACCTGCGTCTCGTTAGCGTTATGTACCCGCCGAAGTTGACCAACATCATTCAACTCTTCGAGCATCTTCCCGAAGACGAGCGGCGCGAAACACTCGTTTCCTACAGCGACAATGCCAGCAAACAGGAGCCACGGCCCGGCGAAAAGTTCGAGCTCGAAGATGTGCGCAAGGATGAAGAATGCGCCGACACGGTTGGCGTTTACCTGCACGTTGACGCCAGTGGCAAAGCTCACATTCGGATGACGCTCGGCCCGGAAGTACAAACACTCACTCGCGCCATGACGGCGATTCTTTGCAAGGGACTCGACGGCGCCACGCCGCGGGAAATCCTGGATCTGCCGGCCGACTTTGTGCAGCGCATTGTCGGGGCCGAGCTGGTGCGCGTGCGCAGCCAGACCACGTACTACGTACTTCAGCGCATCAAAGGCATCTGCAAAGTGTGGCTGGACCAGCAACGCATGGCGCAAGTGGCATAGTCATGCCAGGCCACGTGCGTTGACAGTGACGCGTGAAATTCCCCTGAATTGTTTTACAATCCGCGGCGCAGATGCCGCGGAATAACGAGCTTCACAAAATTCTGCTCATCGGCTCGGGCCCGATCATTATCGGGCAGGGCTGCGAATTCGATTATTCCGGGGTGCAAGCGTGCAAAGCGCTGCGCGAAGAAGGCTATGAAGTGGTGCTGGTCAATTCCAATCCGGCCACGATCATGACCGACCCGGAATTCGCTGACCGTACTTACATCGAGCCGATCACCGCGGAGGTCATCGAGGCAATAATCGAGCGGGAAAAACCAGACGCGATTCTTCCCACCATGGGCGGCCAGACCGCGCTGAACGCTGCCATGGAGCTTTACCGGAGCGGCGCGCTGAGGCGGTCCGGTGTGAAGTTGATCGGCGCAAACGCCCAGGCCATCGCTAAGGGTGAAGACCGCCAGCTTTTCAAGGAAGCGATGCTGCGCATCGGGCTCGATGTACCGCGCTCCGGCATCGCGCATTCGCTGGAAGATGCCGAGCGGGTGGCGGATTTGATCGGCAGTTTCCCACTGATTATCCGCCCGGCGTTCACGCTCGGCGGCAGTGGCGGCGGAATCGCCTACAATCGCGAAGAGCTCGCCCTCATGGCGCAGCGCGGGCTCGACATGTCGCCGGTGGGCGAAGTGCTCATCGAGGAGTCGTTAGTCGGCTGGAAAGAATTCGAGATGGAAGTGATGCGCGATTGCGCGGACAACTGCGTGGTCGTTTGCTCGATAGAGAACTTCGACCCGATGGGTGTGCACACCGGCGACTCGATCACCGTCGCGCCCGTGCAAACGCTGAGCGATCGCGAGTACCAGCTCATGCGCGATGCCTCATTCGCAGTTATTCGGGAGATCGGCGTGGAGACCGGCGGCTCGAACATCCAGTTTGCCGTTAATCCGCAGAACGGGCGCATGGTCGTGATCGAGATGAACCCGCGCGTCTCGCGTTCCAGCGCTCTGGCATCGAAGGCCACCGGGTTCCCCATCGCGAAAATCGCGGCCAAGCTCGCGGTCGGCTACACGCTTGATGAAATTCGCAACGATATCACGCGCGAAACGCCGGCGAGCTTCGAGCCCACGATCGATTACTGCGTGGTGAAAGTACCGCGGTTCACCTTCGAAAAGTTTCCACAGGCGGACGCGACCTTAACGACGCGCATGAAAAGCGTGGGGGAAGCAATGGCCATTGGCCGCACCTTCAAGGAAGCACTGCAAAAAGCGCTGCGCAGTCTCGAGACCAAACGTTTCGGATTGATCCACGATGGCAATGAGCAGCCGGTCGACGACGAAACGTTGCGGCTCAAACTGACCACGCCGAATGCGGAACGCATTTTCTACATCGGCGAGGCGTTCGCGCGCGGCATGACTGTGGCGCAAGTGCACGAGCTGACGAAAATCGACCCGTGGTTCTTGCATAACATCAGCGAGATCGTGCGCGAAGCGCGCGCGCTGCAAGAGAGCGGGCCGGGCATCTCAGCAGAGAAAGATGCGCGTCGCGCTAAGAAGCTCGGTTTTTCTGATCGCCAGATTGCGGTGCAGTGCAGGGTGAGCGAAGAGGAAATTCGCGCGTGGCGCAAAACGCTTGATGTCACGCCCACCTATCGCCTGGTGGATACGTGCGCGGCCGAATTCGAAGCTTACACACCGTACTATTATTCGACCTACGGCAGCGAAAACGAGCGACGGGAAAGTGGCAGGCGCAAAGTGATGATCCTGGGCGGCGGCCCGAACCGGATCGGCCAGGGTATCGAGTTCGATTACTGCTGCGTGCATGCCGCCTTCGCTCTGCGCGAGCTCGGCTTTGAGACGATCATGGTCAACTCCAACCCGGAAACAGTGTCCACCGACTACGATACCAGCGACAAGCTGTACTTCGAGCCGCTCACGATCGAGGACGTACTTAACATTTACCAGCAAGAGAAACCCGACGGGGTCGTTGTGCAGTTCGGCGGGCAAACACCATTGAATCTCGCCGGCGGACTAAAGGCCGCTGGCGTTCCGATCGTGGGCACACAGCCGGAAAGCATTGAAATTGCCGAAGACCGGAAACTCTTTGCCGCGATGCTCGATCGGCTCGGTTTGCGCCAGACGCCCAGTGGGTCAGCAACGAGTGTTGATGAGGCGGTGGCAATCGCGAGCCGCATCGGTTACCCGGTTCTTGTCAGACCTAGTTTCGTACTTGGCGGCCGTGGAATGGAGCTGGTTTACAATGATGAGGACCTGCGCCGCTACGTGGCGAACGCGTTGGCCATCGCGGACAGGAAGTCAGCGCCAGCAGCGGTCGCGCCCGCGGGCGATCCACAGGCCACATCGGCCGACGGGAACGACACATCTGTGTTCCGGCCGGTTCTCATCGACCGGTTCCTCGAAGACGCGATCGAGGTGGACGTGGATTGCATCAGCGATGGTGAAACCACCGTGATCGGCGCGATCATGGAGCACATCGAGCAGGCGGGCATTCACAGCGGTGACAGCGCCTGCGTGATCCCGACATTTTCGCTCACCAAAGCAGTGCTGGAAGAAATCGCCACGGCGACAAAGGCGATGGCGCGCGAGCTGAATGTGCGCGGGCTCATGAACGTGCAGTTCGCGGTCAAAGGCAAAGAAGTCTATGTACTCGAAGTGAACCCGCGCGGCTCGCGCACGGTGCCGTTCGTCAGCAAAGCCATCGGCGTTCCGCTGGCGAAACTAGCGGCAAAAGTGATGGCCGGCAAAACACTGCGCGAGCTCGGCTTCACCCGCGAAGTCGTGCCGAAACATTTCTCCGTTAAAGAAGCAGTCTTCCCTTTCCTTCGCTATGAAGGGGTCGATATCTCGTTAGGTCCAGAAATGAAATCGACCGGCGAAGTGATGGGGATCGATGAGGATCTCGGGCTCGCTTATGCCAAATCGCAGATGGCGGCTCCGCCCGCACTGCCGCGCTCCGGCAACGTGTTTGTCAGCGTCAAGGACGTCGACAAACCGTCCGTTATTTCAATCGCGCGCGAGTTTGTGACGCTCGGTTTCGAGATCATCGCGACCAGCGGAACCGCGGCAGCGCTGGCCGCGGCGGGGGTGCCGGTCACTCGCGTGTTCAAAGTACGCGAAGGTCGGCCCAACGTACTCGACCGGGTCAAGAACGGCGACATCAGTTTCATCATCAACACGCCGAGCGGGAAAATTCCGCGCGAGGACGAAGTCGCGATCCGTAATGCCGCCATCGCGCGCAAGATTCCCATCATGACGACGCTACGTGCGGCGCAGGCGAGTGTGTACGGGATTCGCTCACTCCAAAAAAATAAGCTGCGGGTGCGCTCGTTGCAGGAGTACACGAGCCACAAAGGCGATTAAGCTCGCCCCGTACTCGCGTGCGCGCGCCGGAAGCGCGCGTGCCGCGGCGGCTCCAGGCCAGTGTTGCGTTGCACGCGTCGTGCGGCCATCAATATTCAGCGGATGAAGTTACTCGCCGCTCTCTTCGCCTCTTCGCTCGTACTCGCGATCGCAACCAGTCATGCTCAGGAGAAAAAGGCGACGCCCAACTCAGATGAAGTCGCGGTTATTCACACCAGTGAAGGCGAGATGGTGCTGAAGTTCTGGAACGATGCCGCGCCGGAGACAATCGCCAATTTCAAGAAGCTGGCGCGGGCTGGATTTTACAAC
Organism: Verrucomicrobiota bacterium; assembly: GCA_019244415.1. Lineage (GTDB taxonomy): Bacteria > Verrucomicrobiota > Verrucomicrobiia > Chthoniobacterales > UBA10450 > AV69. Next base: position 23,383 of record JAFASN010000067.1, read on the forward strand.
GGCACCACCTTTCACCGCATCGTCAAAGGATTCATGATCCAGGGAGGCGATCCGAACACCAAAGATCCGGCCAAGGAAGACAGCTATGGCGACGGCGGCCCCGGCTACAAGATCAAGGCTGAATTTAACGACCACGGCCACGACCGCGGCGTTATCTCAATGGCGCGCGAAGCTGATCCTGATTCCGCGGGCTCGCAGTTTTTCATTTGCCTCGCGTCTACACACCGCCTTGATCACAAGTACACAACGTTCGGTAAGGTGATCAAAGGCGAGGACGTTCTCGATAAAATCGGCGACACACCCACGGCGATGGGTCCGGACGGCGCGCGCAGCAAACCGACCAAGCGCGTGACAATCGAACGGATTGATATCGTGCCTGCGAGTTCAATCAAATAGTACCGCCGACCGCGCAGAGGTCGCGGACAATTCATTCTCTGTTTCCTCTGTGCTCCCTGTGGTTAAGTGCGTCGTGGCACAATCAGCAAGCAAAGTCGCGCTGGTGCAGATGCGGTGCGTGACCGAGCCGGAGACAAATCTCGCACGCGCGATCGACTCCATCGGCGATGCCGCTGATCGCGGCGCACAGATCATCTGCCTGCCCGAATTATTTCGTTCGCAATACTTTTGCCAGCGCGAAGACCACGCGAATTTCGCGCTCGCGGAAACAATTCCCGGACCATCGACTGAAGCATTGAGTACACTCGCGCGCGAGCGTTCCATCGTCATCATTGCCTCGCTTTTCGAGAAGCGCGCGCCCGGCGTTTACCATAATACCGCCGTCGTGATTGATGCCGGCGGCGAAATCGCGGGCAAGTACCGCAAGATGCACATCCCCGATGATCCGGCGTTTTACGAGAAATTTTATTTCACGCCGGGCGACCTCGGTTTTCAGAGTTGGAAGACCTCTCGCGGAAACATCGGTGTCTGCGTCTGCTGGGACCAGTGGTACCCGGAAGCGGCGCGGCTCACCGCGTTGCGCGGCGCTGAGATTTTGTTTTATCCGACGGCCATCGGCTGGCATCCGCGCGAGAAAGAGAAATATGGCGCGGCGCAATTTTCGGCGTGGCAGACAATGCAGCGCAGCCACGCCATTGCGAACGGTTGCTTCGTCGCGGCGGCGAACCGTGTTGGTCACGAGCGGCCTGCGGGAGGCGACGGTATCGAATTCTGGGGACAAAGTTTTATCTGCGCCCCGAGCGGCGAGATTCTCGCGCGAGGCAGCGTGAGTGAAGAAGAGCTGGTGATTGCCGATATCGACTGGGCGCAGGTGAACGAGCACCGCACGCACTGGCCATTTTTGCGCGACCGCCGCATTGATGCCTATGAGGGCATTCAGCGGCGCATGCTCGACTGATTTGTTTCAGTCCGCCGGCACATTGTCTATCCGGCGGGATGACAACAAGCGACTCGTCGGAGTAAATTCAGGGCAATGACGGAGCTGCTCAGCATCAGCGAAATTCGCCGCCACGCCCAGGCTGGTTTTGTCACGGCACGGCTGCACGCGCAGGTGGAGAGCGCGGGTGCAAAAATGACGCGCGAAGGCAAACCGTACTGCGAGATCACACTGGCGGACGCGTGCGACCGAATGACGTTGCGCGTCTGGAACGATCATCCCGACTATAAAATTTGCGGCGCGCTCAACGTGGGTGATTTCGTCGAGATATCCGGCGAATTTGCCCAGCACCAGCAGTTCGGCCTCGAGGCAAGGAACTGGAGATCGCGTTCACTGCACAATGACGAAATCGCGGAGTTGCTGGCCGGCCCGGCCGAGCTCCGGCAGAAGCAACAGGCCGATTTCGATTTCATTCGCGACGCCATGACGTCTATCCGGGATCCGCGTCTCCGTGCGTTAGCGGAAGCGTACCTGAGCGAATTTGCCGAGCGCTTCCGCCGCACCGCCGCGGCACGGAATTACCACCACGCGCGGCGCGGTGGATTGGTCGAGCATACGGCTCAGATGATGCGCACCGCGGCCGCGCTCGCGCCGCTCTACCCGCAGTTGAATCTCGATTTGTTGCTCGCCGGCATTTTGTTTCACGATGCGGGCAAGCTTTGGGAAAACCATTTGCCGGAAAATGGCTTCACCATGGGCTTCGATGAACGCGGCGAGCTCATGGGGCATATTTCGATCGGACTCGAGCTGGTGAACATGCTCTGGCGCAAAGTACAGACTGCGGAAAATCTTCTCGCCTGGCAGAATCTCCGTCCGCCTTCGGATGATTGCCGGCTGCACCTGCTGCACGTCATCGCCGCCCACCACGGCGAGACGCAATTCGGTTCGCCGGTAAGTCCGAAAACGCCGGAAGCGATGGCGCTGCATTACATCGATAACCTCGATGCGCGTCTGGAGATGTTTGCCGCCGGCTATGTCAACGCGAAGCCGATCGCCGCGCGAATCTTCGAGCGAGTACGTCCGCTGCCGGGCAACTTGGTGAAGTCGCTCGAGCGCTTCCAAGACAGCAGCAATCCAGAGCAGCTCTTGTAAAACCGGAGCTGTACTCGTTTTGCCACCCAGCGGTTATGGTGCGTTTGCCAACTGCCGAAACCAGCGCAAGGCGGTTTGCGTTTGTCCATCAAAGACGCGGTGACCTCCGTGCAGCGTCGTGCCCATGCGGACGCGCTTGAACCCCGTCCGCTTGATGGAGCTGATCACGCTGTACTGTTGATCTTGAGTCGCGATTCGATCATCCAACCCGATGCTGACGTAAACTGGCGTTTGGAGGAACTGCGCACCGGGCGAGCACCGCGCATAACCGCCGCTTAGGTAATCGGCATTCGCGCCGGTGAGGTAAATGCCGATCACGTGACAGCCGCTTATGGCTAGCAGAGGCGCGATGGAACCGGCGGCTTTCCCGCCGCCTGAAAAGCCCGCGACGGCAACGGGCCACTTCTCCCCTCCGGTAAAGCTGCGCCGCAATGCGTCGATTGCGGCAAGTGTCATCGCGCCGCGCCATCCCGCAGTGTCGTTTCGGGGAAATTGCGGGCCGTCGCCGGCCAGCACCACCCAGCCCTCGGCATTTGCGACGCGGCGATAGAAATCGACCAGATCGTCGCGATTTTGGCGGTGGTTATCGCTCGTCGAACAAACCACCAGCACCGGCCAGCTTTGCTTTGGATCGAAATTCGCCGGTGTGACGATGACCGCGACGGCATTTTCCGGGACCGAGTTGCCGCCCTGGGCTGAGTACGATTTTTCCTGCGAGCTGAGTGGAACATTCGCGCGCACGGTCGCGCCGGGAGCGAACTGCACGCCGGCAAAGGTCAGCGGCGCCGCACTCGCTGCGCCTCCGAGAAAACAAACGGCGGATGCGGTAACAGCAGCGATTGAATTCACTTGCCAGCGCGTTTCCGGCGTTCAGGTGCGAGTCGGCGTCTTGCCTCTCTCAAGTACGCCGCATCAATATCAAAGCCAATGAACTCCGGCACCTCGCAGCGTTTCGCCGCGACGGCGGAGTTTCCGATCCCAAGAAACGGGTCAAGCATTCGTCGCACGCGCGTGACACCGTGCAGTTTAATGCAGTTTTCCGCCAACTGCACCGGGAACGTGGCCGGATGCGGACGCTGTTTGTCGCGGTTGCGGATTGTCTTGTATGGAATGAACCACGTATTGCCGCGGCAGCGCAGGTCTTCGCCGCGCGTGTGGCTCCAGCGCGCGATGTTGCTCTTGTCCTGGTAGGGCACGCCGAGGGCCAGGCGATTCAATTCGACGCGCGCGGTTTTCGTGAAATGAAAAATGTACTCGTGGCAATCGTTCAAGAAACGGCGTGAGCTGATCGGTTTGAAGTGGCCAATGCTTGTACTCACTTCGGCAGGCGAAGTATTCGTGCCGCCCACCGAGCCGTGGCCAGAGGGCAGCGCGATCGATTTGATCCAGTGGATCGTGTTTTGAAGTACGAAAACGTCGCGCAGCTCGAGTACCATCTCGTGTGGCAGCATGGGGTTCGCAGGCGCCGCGCCGATGTTGAGGAAAAGTGAGCCGTCACGTGTCAGCAGCCGCGCGATTTCCCGCGCCCACGTTTTGCACCAGCGCAGATAATCTGCGCGCGCCGCCCGGTCTGAGTACGTGGAGTAGCGCACGCCGAGATTGTACGGTGGCGAAGTGACGGCGAGATCGATGTACTCAGCCGGTAAGCGCCGCATTCCAGCGATGCAGTCTTCCTTACGCAGCGAAAATTTGGTCATCACATTGCTCATTACGTCCGCGCACCTGGAGAACCATGCGCCAGAGTACTACAGCGCGAAGTACGTACAAGTGCGTTCGCTCGCCAGCCAGATTGCACCTATGTTTCCGCCATGTCCGACAAGCCGTCGAAGCTGAAAATCGCCGGTCGCGAATTCTCCTCCCGTCTGCTTGTCGGCACCGGCAAGTTTTCTTCAAACGAAGCGATGCGCGATGCGCTGGAGGCAAGCGGGACCGAAATCGTGACGGTCGCACTGCGCCGCGCTGATCTTTCCGGCAAACACGATCCGTTCGCGAACATCCTCGATTTCATCGACCCGCAAAAGTACCTCCTGCTGCCAAACACCAGCGGTGCGCGCGATGCCGATGACGCCGTCCGCCTCGCCCACCTGGCCGCGGCCGCGGGATTGCCGAAATGGGTGAAGCTCGAAATTCATCCTGATCCGCATTACCTGCTGCCGGACGCGGTCGAGACACTTGCCGCGGCGGAGATTCTGGTACGCGAGGGTTTCACCGTCCTTCCCTACATCAATGCTGATCCGGTGCTGGCGAAACGTTTGCAGGACGCGGGAACAGCAACGGTGATGCCGCTCGGTTCACCCATTGGCAGCAATCGCGGAATCGAAACACGGGCGCAGATCGAAATCATCATTGACCAGGCGACGGTACCGGTGGTGGTCGATGCCGGGCTGGGCGCGCCGAGCCAGGCCGCAGAGGCGATGGAAATGGGAGCCGATGCCGTGCTGGTGAACACCGCGATCGCGATCGCTCCTGATCCCAACCGAATGGCGCGAGCGTTTCGGCTTGCCGTGGAGGCTGGACGCGAAGCGCGCGAGATCGGCATGGCGGAAAAGCGTTGGAGCGCTTCAGCTACGAGCCCGGTGAGCGCATTTTTCGCCGCGCGAGAAAGGGCACTTGAAAACTGGTGAGATTCTCGCGTTTCTGAAACGAAACCATTCCTGTAGATAGCTGCCGATGTGGTACGAACTGGGACGGCCGATTTACCGGCGAACTGGCGTAGCGATCGAGTGCTGACGTAGAATTTTTTCGACTTCGCTGCGCAAAGCGAAGGAAGATATGTGCATGTGTGGCAAGCTTTACTCGCCTGACGCTGCTTAGACTTTCGCATGGGTGCGCTCCGCTTTCTTCTCGCTACCTGTGTGGTGATCGGCCATTCCAGTCCGATTTTTGGCCTGGCAATGATGGATGCAGGGATGGCGGTGAAGACCTTCTTCGTCATCTCCGGCTTCTACATGGCATTGATTCTTTCCTCCAAATACCACACCGAAAAAGGCGGCTATTGGCTGTTCATTTCGAATCGTTTCCTGCGCATCTTTCCAGGCTACTATGCCATTCTCCTGATTAGCCTCGCCTTCTATGGTCTGGCTGCGTGGAAACTTCACGCTCCGGTGGATCGCCTGCAATACTGGGTAGAAGCTTTGCACCTGGGCTGTTTCTCGCAGCTCGGCCTAATCGCTCTTTCTCAATTCACCATCTTCGGACTCGATGTTACGCCGCTGTTCGATTTCAGCGCCGCGAGAGGATTCTTCTGGACGGGAATGCTCGGCGCTGATGCAGTGCGGGCGTGGCGTTTTAACTTTCTGCCGCACTGCTGGTCCATCAGCGTCGAGCTTATCTTCTATCTCCTCGCGCCATTCGTCTGTCTACTGCGCACAAGAACGCTGCTGTTGATCATCGCGTCAGTCTTAGCCGCGCATGGCGTTGCGTTCGTTCTTTTGCCGGCGCCGCTATTTGACGCCATGACCTATCACTTCGCGCCATTCCAATTTGGTTTTCTTATCTTGGGCGTGCTTTGCTACCGCTGTTTCCATGAGGCGTTGCTGAAACGCGAACAACTTTCGTATTGGTGGAACATTGCCGGCATCGTGCCGTTCGGGCTGCTGATCATCTTCTCTCAATTTGTGCAGACAACCGCTAGCGGAATTCTGTGTATCGTGCTGGCGTTTTTCGCCATTCCTTTGCTATTCCGACTTACTCGTCGCAGCAGCGTCGATAAGTTCATCGGTGATCTTTCCTACCCGATGTATCTCACTCACGTTTTCGCAAAATGGGTTATCCTCGCGGCCATGGGTGTGTCGAGGAAGGATGCCGCGGTCGTTCCGGGGTGGCTTCTACTCGTCGCAACCGTCGCACTTTCCGTCGGTATCGTGCTGATAGTCGACTACCCAATAGACAAATGGCGACAGGCCAGGGTAGCTCGCCAGACCGGGCGAGTGCCCGCAGCAACAGGGGCGACATTGACTCCGAGCTGAACGATCATTCGGAGCGCTTCATGAGACGTATTCAGCGTTCCGATTACGCCAGGGGATTCCTGAACTTCGCTCGGAATGAGGAGCTTTCCACGGCGCTGACATCATTGTAGAATTCGATCTGTCTGCCGTCGAGGCGTGAGACGACTCGCCAGCCGTTTTCGTCGGCGAAGGCATTCAGCTCGCTTGGCGCCATTTGTTTCAGCACCGCGAGTTCGCTCGGATGCGTGATGAAACATTCCGGCTTCACTGCGAGGACGGCGCTGATTTTCCTTTGCAGCGCGAGGAGATTTGCCGAAATCATCGGTGACGTTTTCTGCCGGGCGAATTTACCGGCGTACGCAGCGGAGGCGGCGGCGTTTTCGCCGGGCGATTGAGTTTCCCCGCCGAGGGCGACATGCGCCTTCCGAGCTGGTGAGGGTCCGCGCGCATTCGGTTTTTCCATATCGAAACAGTAGCGCAGGCGCCTTCTACTGAAAGCGAAACTCAGGCAGCTTCCTCGGTGCAACTGGCGCGGCAAATCCGTTTGGCTACATTCCGCCGATGCCCTCGGAAACAATCGAGCTGCGCGGGCACATCATCGATTCACTCATCCTGCCGAAGGTGCTCGATGAAATTTTGTCGCGCGGCTCCCAGTTTAAAATCAGCGAAGTAAAAATCGGCCAGAACCGCGCTGACCAGAGTTTTGCCCGGATCGAGGTGCAAGCCGAGGATGCACAGAAGTTGGACGAACTGATGCTGCGACTGCGACAGCACGGAGCTGAGGTCGCGGAAAAGAGAGATGCCGATCTGGCCGCCGCGCCCGAAGACGGCATTTTCCCCGCCGATTTTTACGTCACCACAAGCCAGCAAACGTTCGTCAGGATCAAAGGCCATGAGTACGAAGTGGAGCGGCCGATGATCGACAGCGCAATCGCGTTTGACGCCACGGCGAAAAAGGCGCGGACGGTGAAATTCGCCGATGTGCGCCGCGGCGACTGCATCGTAGTAGGGCATCGCGGCGTGCGCGTGGTTCCGCTACAGCGCGCCACTTCGCGCGCAGATGTATTTCAGTTTCTGAACACACCGCTTTCGGCGGAGCGACCGAAGGTGGGAACCATCCGCGAGATCGCACGCGAGCTGGACAGTGCGCGAAAAAGGGCAGGCAAAGTACTGCTCGTCGCTGGAGCATCAATTATTCACACCGGGGGAGCTGAGTACGTCGAGCAGCTCATTAGCTGGGGCTACATCGACCTTCTCATCGCGGGAAATGCGATGGCGGTTTACGATCTGGAAAGTGCGCTGTTTGGTACCGCGCTCGGCGTGGACCTGAAGCGCGGCGCGCTGGCCGACGGCGGCCACGAAAATCATCTGCGCGCCATCAATATGGTTCGCTGTGCCGGCGGCATCGCGCGACTGGTCGAGCGCGGCATGCTCAGCAGCGGCATTATGCATGCATGTGTGAAAAAAGGGACGGCGTTTCTCCTCACCGGCTCAATCCGCGACGATGGACCGTTGCCTGAGGTGATCACCGATTCGGTCGCGGCGCAGCAGCTCATTCGCGATAAAATCGAGGGAACAACGCTGGCGTTATTGCTCGGCACGATGCTGCAATCATTTGCGGTGGCAAACCTGTTGCCGGCAAGTGTCAAGACACTGGTGGTGGACATCAATCCAGCGGCGGTCGCGAAACTTACTGATCAGCAAACATTCCAGGCGCTCGGATTAGTTACAGACGTCGAGCCGTTCCTGCGCGAGCTGGTGAATTGTCTTCAAGCCCTGCGCGGCAAAAACTAAGCCCGATGCGCGAACTGCTGCTGTGCGCGCCGGATTACTACGGCATCGAGTACGAGATCAATCCCTGGATGAGCCGGGCGCAGGGCGCGGAAATCGAGCTGGCAAAAAGGCAATGGCGCGGCCTTCACGAAACGCTCGGCTCGCTGCACGCGAAGGTCGAGCTCGTCCCCGGCCAGCCGAAATTGCCGGATATGGTTTTCACCGCCAATGCTGGGCTCGCCGTCGGGCGAAAATTTATTCCGAGTAATTTCCGGCATGAAGAGCGCGCGCGCGAAGCGCCGTTCTTTGCGCGCTGCATGGAAGAGCACGGCTACGAAGTACTGTGGCTGGCGAAAGACCTCTATTTCGAAGGCGAAGGCGATGCGCTCTTTGGCGGGGACGCCCTGTTTTGCGGGTACAAATTCCGCAGCGACATCCAATCGCATCGCGCAGTCGGTGAGATGCTCGGCTGCCTGGTCATTTCCGTTGAGCTGGTCGATGCGCGTTTTTACCACCTCGACACATGCTTTTGCCCGCTGCCGGATGGAGCGGCGGTCTGGTTCCCCGCGGCATTTGATGAGTACGGACAGCGCGCCATTCGTGCCCACGTGCCTGATCTGATCGATGTCGCGGAAGAGGAAGCGAAAACGTTTTGCTGCAACGCCGTGGTACTCGAGCGCGATATCGTTCTGCCGCAGGGTGCGCCGAAATTAGTTAGCGAGCTAACGAAGCGCGGCTATCGCTGCCATCAACTGCCGATGTCCGAGTTCCTCAAGGCAGGCGGCGCCTGCAAGTGCCTCACCATGTTCATGCCGCAACGGGAAACGCCGTAACTTCGCGACCGTCAACTTACCCAAGGACAACGAGCGGCGTGGCTCTACGAGCCCGGAAGATCGATCGGCGTGGTGTCATGCCCATGCTGGAACTGGTTCATAACGCCGCCGGCCCATTCGGCGAAGCTGCGCAGATTTTTCAGCAGGTCGGCGCCGAAGGACGCGAAGGTGATCTGCGGAGAAGCGAGGATGAGCAGAAAACTGAGCAGCGCGACGTTCATCAGATAAATGAAGACGAGCGAAAAAAACGTGCCGTGATCGCGCAGGTCACTTTGGTTTTTCGGGATCATCCACAGCGTGAAACTGAAATGGAACGCCCAGGTGATGCCGATGGTAGCAAAGAGCAGCTGCCCAAATGGCGCGACGTTCACGAACAAAGTGGCGATCCCGTAAAGGATGATCGCGAGTACGCTATAGATCGGGAAAAAGTACGGCGCGAGCGCGATCCAAAAATTCGTGCGGTTGGTGATGATGTGGCCGCCTTCACTGCCAACGCGAAATTTGCTGACCCGGCCGCCCATCAGCCAAACCCAGAGCGCGTGAGTCAGCTCGTGCCCGAAAACGTACACTAGTACCGGGCGTGGGAGCCCGACAAACGCAATCAGCCAGAGCAGCGCGCCGAGCGAGAAAAACCAAAACTCGGCGCCAGCCCAGAGCCGCTGGTGAAACGCGGCGCGCGCGAACGCGCTAAAAAATGTCTCAGTCAGGATTGCCGCCCAGGGAAGAAGAAAGATGGCGACGAGATTTTTGACCCAGCGGGTCGGAACCGTGAGCGGGGCGGCGCGTTCCGGCGCACGCCGCTTTGTCGGCACGACGTAGGGAACAACCTTGACTCTCGGCCGCGGTTTACGCACCCCGCGGCGCGATGACGAACGGCTAGGATTCGGCGGCGGCATAAAATCACGCCGCTCTGGTCTTCGCCGTTCGGTCCATCTCCTGCGCGTGACGTTCGCCGAAAAGAGAACGGATCACATCTTCAATCGGCATTTCCTGCACGTTGATGTCGCTCACGTTGCAATGCTGAAGTAATTTCCGCGCTGTTTCCGTCACCTGGGCGCGCGGTACTTTCAGTTGCACTGAAACTGGCGTTTGCGACACGACTTCACCGAAGGACGAGAAATCGTGCTGTGTGCCGTCGGGAAAACTGAGGCTGATAACCTTGTCGCCGGAAAAACGATCCACGATTTCATCGAGCGGCCCATCAAAGAAAATTGCCCCGCGATCAATGATGATGACGCGGTCGCACAGCTCCGCGATGTCCTGCATGTAATGGCTGGTCAGCATGGTGACGATGCGATGCTCGGAGTTATAGATGCGCAGGAACTCGCGCACACGCTTCTGGCTCACGACATCCAGACCGATGGTCGGCTCATCGAGGAAGAGTACACGCGGCTCATGAATGAGCGCACTAATCAGTTCCATCTTCATCCGTTCACCCAGCGAAAGCTCGCGCACCATTACGTTCATCTTGTCCGTCACTTCGAGCAGCTCACTCAAGCCGCCGACGACTTTCCTGAAGCGTTTACGATCGATCCCGTAAATGGCGCGATTCAATTCCAGCGATTCCTGGGCGGGCAAATCCCACCAGAGCGCATTCTTCTGTCCCATGAGCAGGCTGAATTGCCGTTTCATCTCGTTCTTGCGTTCCCACGGCACAAAACCGAGGACACGCGCTTCACCAGAAGTCGGGTTCAGCAGCCCCGATAACATCTTCAGCACCGTTGTTTTGCCCGCGCCATTCGGGCCGAGGAAACCGACAAACTCGCCCTCCTCGATTTGAAAAGTGACGTGATCCGCCGCGCGCGTCTCATCATAGCGCCGGTGCACGAGCCCTTTGATCGCACCGCGTAATCCGCTCTCCTTTCGGTAAGTACGGTAAACCTTGGTCAGATCACGTGCTTCGATCGTGCTCATTGAATCACCATTCCGCCAGTCGAAGCTCAGGCACGCTTTGGAAATGCTCATCTCGCGTGAGCAGTTCCGCGTCGAGGCGATAGGCGCACACCGCGATAATTAAATCGGCCAGCGGCATGGCCTTCCCCGCCCGATCAAGATGCCAGGCAAGTTCCTCCGTTTGCTTCCAGGCAACCCAGTCCATCGGCACATGCACGAGGAGATCAAAAAAGGCCGCAAATTTGTCGCGGCGCCCCTTTGGAATGATTCCACGCAGCACCTCGCAGCGCACCACATCGCAAGTTGCTACACTTAATCGATCGAATCGCGCCACCAGCTCTGCGGCGGGATCCAAGCCGCTTCGCAGCAAGTGAATGTAAACAGATGAATCAACGAGAACCACGTTTTGTGCGGTTGCGCATTGGCTTTTCTGCCAAACGCAGACGCATCAAGTCGTAATTTGGATCAACAGAATTCTTCCACTCCCCAGGGGTCAACTTTTCGCGCTCGGCTAGAAAGCGGGCTAACTTCTTGTCTCTTTCCAATTCCTTCAAAGCCAACTCGACCGTCTCCGTCTTGGTCTTCAATCCAGTTAATTTCATCACACGAGAAAGCAGCGCCTCATCGATGAACATGGTCATCTTCGTCATCGCTGGGAAACAATATGGCACGGCTGCCATATCTGCAACGAAACAAACCGATTCTAGGCTGCGCTCGTTCGCGCTGGCTGCTTGCGTACAAGCGGCATTACTTTTGCCACCAGCGCTTCCGCGGTGATGCCATGTTTTTTGCGCAGGATGGGAATGGTGCCGTGTTCGATGAATTGGTCCGGCCAGCCGATGCGTACCACCGGCGTGCTGATCATTTGTGAATGGAGATACTCCATCACCGCGCAACCGAACCCGTTGTGCAGCACGTGATCTTCCAGAGTCGCGACTACCTGAACACTACACGCGAAAAACTCGAGCGTACCGGTGTCGATCGGCTTAATCCAGCGAGGATTAATCAGCGCGACCGAAACGCCCTGTGCCTCGAGCAACTTCGCCGCTTCCTGCCCCACCTCGAACATGTTGCCCAGGCCGAAAATGGCAACGTCGCGCCCGTGCTGCACTACTTCGGCTTTGCCAATATCGAGCAGTTTCGGGTGCTCCTTCGGTTTTGCCCCGGTACCGACACCGCGCGGATAACGAATGGCGATGGGGCCGGAGTTGTAATTGGCCATCGTCCAAAGCATATCCACAAACTCCCCTTCATCCTTCGGCTGCATGTGCACGATGTTGGGGATGTGGCGCAAGTAGCCGATATCGAACAAGCCGTGATGCGTCGGCCCGTCGTCGCCGCTGAGGCCGGCGCGATCCATGCAAAGCGCGACGTTCAGGTTTTGCAGCGCGATGTCGTGAATGATCATGTCGTAGGCGCGTTGCATGAAGGTTGAATAAATCGTCAGGAAAGGTTTCAGGCCTTGCGTCGCGAGGCCGCACGCGAAGAGCGCGGCATGCTCCTCCGCGATGCCCACGTCATAGTACCGATCCGGATGTTTGGCCTGGAAAAATCCAAGCCCGGTGCCGCTTGGCATCGCCGCAGTAATGGCGACGATGTTCCGGTTGGCATCGGCGAATTTCGCCAGCGTTTTGCCCAAGTGCTCAGAGTACGTGGGCGTGGGCGTGGGCGCGGTCTCGCCCGTCTCGAGCTTGTACTTGCCCAGGCCATGGAACTTGTCCGGCTTGGCAATGGCGGGCTCGTAACCTTTGCCTTTCTTGGTCAGGATGTGCAGCAGCACTGGCTCATCCTGCGTCTTGAGAAACTCGAACGTTTTGATGAGAAGCGGAATGTCGTGGCCATCGATCGGGCCGAAGTAGCGCAACCCGAGCTCTTCAAAAATCACGCTTGGCACGAGCAGGTTCTTCACGCCTTCTTCGACCTTGTGCGCGAGATGGGCCGCGGTCTTGCCGGCGATAGCTTCGATGAACCGGCGTGCCTTATCGTGCAGCCCGGAAAACGTGGGGCTGGTCGCGATTGAGTTTAGGTAGCTGGCGATGGCGCCGACATTTCTCGCAATCGACCATTCGTTGTCGTTAAGTACAACAATGAAGCGTTTGGTCTGGGATTTCGCGTTGTTCAGCGCTTCATAACTGATCCCGCAGGTGAATGCCGCGTCGCCCGCGACGACAACGACGTTTTCATCGCCGCGACGAAGATCCCGGCCGACGGCCATTCCCAAGCCTGCCGACAACGCTGTGCCGGCGTGACCGGCGCCGTAGCAATCGTGCTCGCTTTCGGTGCGCAGCAGGAACCCATTCAGCCCCTGGTACTGCCGCATGGTGTGGATGCGGTCGAGCCGGCCGGTGAACATTTTGTGCACGTAACCCTGGTGGCTGACGTCAAAGACGAAACGGTCTTTGGGCGTGTCGAAGACGCGATGCAGCGCGATGGTGAGCTCGACCACACCGAGGTTCGGTCCAAGATGACCGCCGGTTTGCGAAAGGACGTTGATCAGCTCTTCGCGCACTTCCTGCGCGAGCTGCGGCAGGTCCTTTTCCGGAATGGTTTTGATGTCGGCCGGCCCGTGAATCGCATCGAGCAGCCGCACCGGTTTTTCAGAAGAGGCTGACGTCATCGTTCTCCTTATTCTCAATCGCAGTTGTAGCGGCGGGCGCGCTTGGCGTGTCGGCCGCTGCGAAATCCTTGATGGTTACCTTGCCGTTGTGATCGCGCGTAATGATCTCGATCTTCTGCTCTGCGCGCGCGAGGCGTTCCTGGCAAATCTTCACCAGCTTCATCCCTTCTTCATAGCGGGTAAGCAAGTCATCCAGCAGCATTTTGCCGGACTCCATTTCGTCCACGATGGATTCGAGCCGTTCCATCGCTTTCTCAAAGCTAAGCTCGGCTGGCACATTCTTTGGCATGAGCAGCCCGCAATGTAGGCATACGCGAGGAAAAACGCGACCTTTCAGCAAATGATCCTGAGTACAGTTACTTCCGTACTAAGGCTGCGACATCCACTTGTCTGAGCGCGCATTCCTGCCCACAAACTTCCCTCTCGTCAGGTTTTTGTGCGTCGCAGCGGTACGCGACACGTCACGCTGGTGCCACGTCCACGCGCTGACTCGACTCGCAGCGTTCCGCCGACCGCACGCGCGCGGTATTGCATAATGTGGGTGCCGAGACCGCGGCCGCGCCGGCGCTTGCCTTCTCCGTCATCGCTCACGGTGAGTACGAGTTCGCCGTTTGTGCGCTCGAGGCTGATAACGATTTCGTTCGCTTTAGCGTGTTTGATTGAATTAGTCACCGCTTCCTGAGCGATGCGGTAGAGGTTCACCGCGACGTTTTCGTCCAGGCGCAGTGAACGCGGGCAATCGCACCGGCAGCTGATGTGATCGTTCGTGTGCGAGCAAAGCTCGCGCAGAGCTGAAGGCAATCCGGATGCGCCAAGCTCCATCGGGTGAAAGCCGCGAGCAAGATCGCGCGCCAGGCCCGCGTTGGCGTTGACGGTTTCGGCGGCTTCGGTAAGGGAATCCGCCGCGACTCTGCTCTGGGCCGCTATAGCTTTTGCGCGCGACTTGAGCAAGAACGCCGTCGCCGTCAGCTCCTGGCAAAGGCTGTCGTGCAGATCCTGGCTGATGCGCGCTCGTTCCTCTTCGGTGATGCGAAGGATCTGTTTTTCCAGCATCTGACGCTGCTCCATGGCCTGATGCAATTTCGCGTTTGCACCCTGTAACTCCGCCGTGCGCTCCTGCACGCGCCGCTCGAGTTCCTCATGCGCGCGACGCAACTGTTCTTCGCCCTCGCGCTGGCTGGTGGCATCGCGCGCAATCTTGGCGAACCCGCGCAGCGCGCCCGTTTTTTCGTCGTCGAGCCGCCGCATCACGCCATCGACCCAGATGCGCGTTCCGTCCTTGCGCATATGCCAGCGCTGGTCCGGCGCAGTGCCATTCCGTAGCGCGACGTCGATCTCCTTTTCCTCCTCTTCGCGCGCGCGATCTTCTGGCGTAAAAATCAGCTCGCCGCTTTGGCCAACCGCTTCCGCCGCGCTCCAGCCGAAAACGCGCTCGGCGCCGGTACTCCAGTAAGTGATAACGTTACTCGGATCGAGCAGGAACATGGCGTATTCTTTCGCTTCCTCGACCAGCAGCTCGAAGCGCTCCTTCGTCACGTTGAGCGCGGCGGTCTGCTCTTTATCCCCAGTGACGTCCTGCGCCACGCCAGCGATGCGCGTGATTTCGCCACCGTCATTGCGAATAGGAAAACCGGTATCGCGAATCCAGCGCTGCTCGCCGTCACTCGCTCGTTGTATCCGATAATTGCGAACGAAAGTGCCGCCCGCCAGCGCCTCCTGCAATCCTGAGCTCGCCTTCTCGCGATCCTCTGCCACGACGACGTCTAGCCGCTTTTGCCGGTCAGCCATGACGCGGTCGCGCGGCTGACCAAACATTTTCTCATAGATCGGATTGATGTATTCGACCTTCCTCGTTTTCGCATCCAGAATCCAAAAAACATCTGCCGAGTTTTCCGCGAATTGCCGGAAGCGCCCTTCGCTCTCGCGCAACGCTTCTTCCGTTTGTTTCCGCGCGGTAATGTCGGTGTGCCAGATCACTGCGCCACCTCCGGCGGTACTGAGCGGGCTCACGTTCACGATGAACCAACGAAACGCAGTCGGAGAGTGGCACGGGTACTCGAACTCAAACGCCCGCGAAGTCCCGTTCAAAATCGCCTCGATCCCATCCCCAATGCGTTGCGCATCAAGCGTCCCCTTATCCGCGGCACGCCGTGTCACCTTCAGATAATTTTCGCCGATGCCGTAGTTCGGCGAATCATACCCGTTTTCGAGCGCGAAATCTTTCCACGATTGGTTTACATCCAAAATCACGCCATTCCGGTCGAGGATCGCGATCATGGATGAGAACGAGTCGAGCGTGGAGCGGACAAATTGTTCGCTTTCCCTCAACTGCTGTTCGCTTTCCCTCAATTGCTGTTCGCTTTCCTGCCGACCCGTAATGTCCAGGGCCATGCCGACGATGAACCGCCGCCCGTCGCGCAATGTTCCCGGCGCTGACGCGCTGAAACTCCAGTGCCGCATTTCACCGCCGCGCGTCTTGATTGGGAACTCGATATTCGTCACGCGCGTTCCGCCTTTGAACAGCTCCTGCATGTGCGCGCGCAGCGCGTTCGCGCCTTCGCCGTAGGCGTTGTTCAGCCACGCATCGAAGCTCTGCATCTCTTCTGCGGAGTAACCGGTCAATTCCGTCCACGTCCGGCTGATTTGCAGCACCTGCCCGTCCTCGGCGTGCATAATGATCGGGATCGGTGCATCCTCGATCGCGCGGCGGAATTGTTCCTCGCTTTCGCGCAACGCCTCCTCCGCTTCCCGGCGCGCCGTCACGTCGATAAAGCTGATGACGACGCCTTCAATCCGCTCGTCGAGCGAACGATACGGCGCCATGCGGACAACGAACCAATTCCCGTTCGCCTGGATTTCGGAGGAATGTTTTTCCAGCGTCGCGAGCACGTGCCGCGCATGCTGCATGAGCTCCGGATAATTAATCTTGTTCGTGATGTCGGAGAGGGGTCGCCCGATGTCGCCTGGAATGAGGTTGAACAAGTCCTGCACGCGCGGCGTGAAACGTTTCACGCGCAGCTTGCGATCGAGAAAAATGGTGCCGATGTCGGTGGACGCCATCAGGTTTTGCAGGTCGCTGTTGGCCCGGCTGAGCTCGTCGAGGTTGCTCTTCAGCTCGGCGTTTACCGTCGTCAGCTCTTCGTTGATCGACTGCAATTCCTCCCGGCTCGTCTCCAGCTCTTCGGTCGCGCTGCGCAGCTCTTCGTTCATCGCCTGCAGCTCTTCGTTCGAAGCTTTCAGCTCTTCGGTCGAGGCTTCGTATTGCTGCACCGTCGCGTTCAACTGCGAGCGCAACTGCCGGATTTCGTTTTCGAGATGAACGGTGACTTCCTCGTGCGGCTGCTCGACGTGCTCTCCGGTTTGCGGAACGGCCACGCCCGCGTCTTCGAAAATGATGAGGAAGAACTTCTCCGCTTCGCCGTCGCTTCGGCCTAACAAGTCGCCGCTCAACGCTGCCGGACGCACCTGCACGTTGACCGCGCGCGTGCCGCCTTCGTGCTGCACGGCGATGTTCTTCAAAGAAACGTTCGCGCCCGATTGGCCGGCGCGGAAGAGTGCGGTGCGCAGCTCCGGCCGGAGCGAATCGTCCACCAGCTTGAGCACGTTGGCCGACGGCTCACCGGCGCTGAAATGCAGATATGCGGTCGCGTTTGGC
>JAFASN010000076.1 GCA_019244415.1 Verrucomicrobiota bacterium
ACGATTGTGGTCGCGCTGTTTTTGCCGCTCATCAGCATTATCCAAGGTTTGCAGCAGCAGACGTGAAGGCGAAGCGGTGTAGAGAGAGCTGTCCTCAGCCGCACCGTATCGCACGGCAACGCGCGGCCGGTGCGCGCGCTTGTCTGCGGGTGAGGACACCCGCCTCTACACGCGCGTTCACGCTCATCGAGATACTCGTGGTCATTGCCGTCATCATGATCCTCGCCGGCCTCGTACTCGGCACGGTCGGCTACGTGCAAAACAAAGGCGCCCGCTCCCGCGCGGAAGCCGAGATCGCGGCAATGTCAGCCGCGCTGGAAAGTTATAAGGCGGATAACGGGATCTATCCTCAGGACACCAGTTTGAACGCGAGAACTCCTGGAAATGCTGACCCGATTAAGGGCGATGTAAGCTATCGCACCGCAACCTTGACCCTCTACAAAGCTTTGAGTGGCGATACCAACGCTGACAAACATCCGACTGCGAAATCGTACTTTTCGTTTACGAAAGGGATGGTTTATCCAAGGGGAAACGCTTCGAACGTGACAGCACTAACAGATCCGTGGGTGAATTGCTACGGCTACTCGACAGCAAACCAGAGTGACCCGAGCAAGGGCTACAATCCGACTTTCGACCTTTGGAGCAGCGGCCAGCCGAACGACAACGGAACCGCAAATACGGATCCTGCCAAGTTCGTGAAAAACTGGTGACGGGGCAATCAGCGCGTGCATGGCGCCGTTCGCCATTCCCAATTCGCAATCAGCAATCAGCAATCAGCAATCAGCAATTGGCAATTGGCAATTGGCAATTGGCAATCACGATTCACCCTCACTCCGCCGTGTGCACGACAATCACCACCCGGCGGTTCGGCTGCTGGCGCTCGATCTCGGCCTGTTCTTGTGACGGGTCCATCACCGGACGCGGTGTGACCAGGAACTTGCTCGCGCCATAACCGCGCGACTGGATTTGCGCGGGATCGATGCCCATCATGCGCACAAGATAATCCTTCACGCTATCGGCCCGCCGCTGGCTGAGATCGAGGTTGTACTCATAGCTGCCAAACGCGTCGGTGTAGCCCTCGATGGAAAAGGTCGCCCTCGGATTCCGTTTGATCAGCGTGGCCAGCTTTTGCAGTTGCTCGATCGAGCTCTCCTGCAAATCAGCACTGTTGTAGGAAAAGAGCTGATCGTCCGGCATGCGAATGGCCGTGCCAGAGCCGAGCGGCCCTTTCTGCGCGAGAAGCGAATCGAGATCGCTGAAGCCGGGGTTGCGGTTCTTCGATGGCCCGGCGCTGTCTGCCTGTACTTTACTTGTGAATGTACTCGGCCGTTTGATTGCGGTGCTTGTGGCCAGCTCCGTGCCGCTCAACGCGGGCTGCGGCCGTCCCGAAACCGCGGAATCATTCACCAACGTCTGCTCGCGCGTGGCGTTCGGGCTCTTCGATAACGTCTGCGCCGTACTTTTTTCGATTTCATTCAACACCGAGGTCGCATCGGCCTGGTCCACCTTTGGCTGATCGGGCAGCGCGTTTTGTGTGTCATCCGGCATCGCCGTGGTGGCGTGGACTTCCTGGAGCAGGGCGTCGAACGATTTCTTCTCGTCCGGCAATTGCACGTTTGTCTTGTCCGGCTCTGGCTTTGCCGCAGGAGCGGTCTGGTCCATGCTCGTTTTCTCCAGCGTACTCTGCGGGGCGACCACTTTGACCTTAAACGTGGCCGTCTCGGCCGGCGGCGCCAGCGCCACGTCTGCCGGCGCAAAACGCGTGCGATAAAAGTACGCGCAAAGCAGCAGATGAATGACGAGCGAAACTACGAGGCCGACGAACAACCAGTTGCGCTGCCCGGTCGCATTCAGCAACGCCTCGTGCTCATCTTCGAGCTCGAAATCAGAGAGCCGCACTGAGTACGAACCGGCAATATGAAAGCATTGTCAATATCGGTCCTCCCGAGCGAAGCCGAGGGATCCCGGCGCTGCTAGCTTAAGCTTCTGCCACGGGGTTCCTCGACTCCACTTCGTTCCGCTCGGAATGACAAGGAGGTGTGCGCGTCCGATCGACAAACGCCGTCGCCGCGGCGCGAATCTGCTCCGCCACATGAGCTTCCTGCGCCACGAACTTGGGCGTGAACCACGGAAACAGCCCGATGAGATCATGCGTCACGAGAATTTCGCCGTCGCAGCCATTTCCCGAGCCGATGCCAATGGTTGGAATATTGACAGCGTGCGAGATCATCTTCGCTGTGTCCGGCGCGACGATTTCCAGCACGATGGAAAATGCTCCGGCCTCTTGCACCGCGCGCGCGTCCGCCAGTAATGCCTCGGCCTGTTCGCGTGAGCGTCCTTTCACTTTGTAGCCGCCCTCCTCGCGTACGCTCTGCGGCAGCATGCCTATGTGCGCCATGAACGGAATGCCCGCTGACGTGATCGCCTCGATTTGTGCCACGTGACTGAGGCCGCCTTCCAGCTTCACCGCGCGCGCACCAGCTTCGATCAGTTGTCGCGCCGTCTGCAACGCCTGCTCCGGGGTGTCGTAGGTGTGGATGGGTAGATCAGCCACAAGCAGCGCGCGCTTCACGCCACGGGCAACCGCGCGCGTGTGATGCAGGATTTCATTCAAGAGCACGTGCGTCGTGTCTTCGTACCCGAGTACGACCATTCCTAACGAATCGCCGACAAGAATCACATCGAGCCCGCTTTCATCGAGCAGCCGCGCCGTCGGATAATCGTACGCCGTCAACGCGGTGACGCGCTCACGCCGTTGCTTCATCTCACGAAACTGTTCTACCAGGTCTTCGTTACGCATCTGATCTCGTCCCCCGCCGGGATTCGGGCTAGCAACTCACGCACGCTCGCCGCCTGGCCTGGCAAACGCAACTCAGGCACGATGTCCGCGAGAGGGCGCAAGACAAACTCGCGCTGCGCAAACCGCGGGTGCGGTAATTGCAACTCGCCGGTTAAGCGCTGCTCGCCGCCGAAGTAGAGCAAATCCAGGTCGATTGTCCGCGAAACGTTGCGAGCGTGGTCGGGAGCGCGGCCGAGGACACGCTCGATTTCTTGCAGTTCCCGCAGAAGCTGATCGGCGGGACCGGCGAATTCGATTTCGAGGACAGCGTTGTAAAAAGTACGCGCGCCCGGTTCGCAGCCGAGCGGCGGCGTTTCATAAACCGGCGATTGCAAAAATGGCTGGCGCCTCTCGTCCAGCGCACAGATGCGGTCACGCGCCTGGCGAATGTTTTCCAGGCGATCGCCGAGATTTGACCCCAAGGCGATGCCGGCACGCATGCCCGCGATTTTAGGGCAACCGCTTCGCTTGCCAAGCCAGGCGACGCCGGCCTAGATGCCGAGCACATCGCGCATGCTGTAAAGCGCCGGCCGTTGCCCGATGATCCAGCGCGCCGCGCGCAATGCCCCACGCGCAAACGTCTCACGACTCGAGGCCCGGTGGGTGAGCTCAATCCGCTCACCGTCGCCGGCGAAAATGACGGTGTGATCGCCGACAATATCGCCGCCTCGGATGGAGTGAATGCCGATTTCTGATTTCCGGCGTTCACCGACCATTCCTTCGCGCCCGTGCCGCGCATTCGTGAGATTCAGCTCGCGCTGCAGAATCTCCGCCAATGTTTTAGCCGTGCCACTCGGCGCGTCTTTCTTCAGCCGGTGATGCGCCTCCACAAGCTCCACGTCGAAGCCGGGCCCGAGGCACCTGGCCCCTTGTTGTGCAAGGGCAAAGAGTACGTTCACACCCACGCTGAAGTTCGACGCCAGTACTACGGGTACAGCTTGGGCAGCTTCCTCGACGAAATGCCGCTCGACCGCTGAGTGTCCGGTCGTGCCAATAACCAGCGGGATCTTTGCTTCCGTTGCCGCCGCGCAAACCTGCTCGGCCGCCGCCGCGCTGCTGAAATCGATCAGCACATCAGCCTTGCGCGGCGTGATCTCGTCGTTCGCGCCGAACGCCGCCACAATCTGCGCGTTGTCCGCTGCCGCCAACCGGCTAAGCGCAGTGCCCATGCGGCCGCGCCCGCCGACCAGCGCAATACGCAATGCCTTCATCGCGCCCGCTCGAACGCATCCAGCGTTTCACGCAATCGTTGCTGGTTTGCCGGCATCATCTCGCACAAAGGCAGGCGTACTTCTGCCGAGATCATTCCGCGCCACGACATCGCCGTTTTCACCGGCACCGGATTCGGTTCAATGAAGAGATTTTTGAATAAGGCGTAGAGCCGCTGATGAATTTCCTGCGCGATTTTCACATCGCCAGCCGTGAACGCGCGCACCAGCTGGCAAACTTCGCCGGGAATCAGATTCGACGCCACACTCACCACGCCGGCCGCGCCCATGCACATGAACGGCAGGGTTAACCCATCGTCCCCGCTCAAAATCGTGAACTCATCCGGCATACGCCGGCGCAAATCGGCGATTCGGTCCACGCTGCCGCTGGCTTCTTTGATGCACACGATGTTCGCGCAATCACTTTGCAAACGCGCCACCGTCTCGGGCAGAACATCGATCACGCATCGCGGCGGAATGTTGTAGAGCATGATCGGGAGCGACGTCGCTTTCGCGATCGCCTGGAAATGCCGAAACAAACCTTCCTGGCTCGGTTTGTTATAGTACGGCGCCACGACGAGCGCGCCGTCCGCCCCGAGCTTCTCCGCCATCTGTGTCATGGCCACGGCATCGGCGGTGGAGTTTGAGCCTGTGCCAGCGAGTACGAGACATCGCTTCTTTGTCTTCTCGATAGTGAAGCGGATGAGCTGCTCCTTTTCTTCGTGCGAAAGTACGGGCGACTCACCCGTCGTGCCCACCGGCACGAGACCGTCAATGCCGGCAGCGATCTGCGCCTCGATTAATTTTTCCAATGCCGCGAAGTCAATCGCGCCGTTGCGAAACGGAGTGACGAGCGCAGTGAAAATCCCGCGAAACATCGAGCGAGTGTAGGGGCGGCTGTCCTCAGCCGCAATCGCGGGTAAGAAGCGGGTGAGGAGACCCGCCGCTACTACATGTCGATCGTTCCTTCGAAAACAAACTCTGCGGGTCCGGTCAGTGTCACGTTGGTGAACCGCTCGCCTTTGCGTTCAAAGCCGACAGATAACTCGCTCCCGCCGCGCACGTGCACCGCGATCGGAGCATTCGCCTTTTCGGTGGCTGCAAAAATGAGCGCGCTCGCCACCACGCCCGTGCCGCAGGCAAGTGTCTCACTCTCGACGCCGCGCTCGTAAGTCCGGATCGCAATCTCGTTAGCCCCGCGTTTCTCCAGGAAGTTCACGTTCGCTCCCGCCGGCGCAAACATCTCATCGCTCCGAATGTCGCGGCCGACGCTATTAACATCGATCGCGTCGACGCTTTGCAGCGGGATCACCACATGCGGCACACCGCTGTTGATGAAATGCGCGCGCCAGGTTTGTCCTCGTGCCGCAATCTCGAGGTTCAGTCGCAGGTCCCGCGGCTCACTCATCGTGAGCTGCACTGATTGCCCCCGCAGTTGTGCTCGAATGATTCCCGCCGGCGTCTCGAACGAGACCGAATCGTGCGCACCACTGACACGCTCGGCGAAACGCGCAAAACAACGCGCGCCATTGCCGCACATTTCCGCTTCACCGCCATCGCTGTTGTAGTAGCGCATGCGGAAATCGGCACCATTCCGCGGCGTTTCCAGCAGCAGAATACCGTCGGCGCCGACGCCGCGATGGCGGTCGCAAATGCGCGCAATCTGCTGCGCGCTCAGCTGCACCTCGCCGCGCCGATTATCGATCATGACGAAATCGTTGCCCGCGCCATTCATCTTGGTAAAACGCAGCATGCGAGTTCCGTAGCACGCGTTTGCTCGCGCGCAAACCTCGTACTCACACCCAGCCGCAGAGTTCACAGAGATACTGAATTTCTTCTCGATCTCCGCTGTGGTTAATTAGGGCGATGTCGCAGTCTGGCCTCATTGTGCATGAGATTTACTCTTCCATCCAGGGTGAGAGTACTTGGGCCGGGCTGCCGTGCATTTTTGTGCGACTTACTTTTTGCGACCTGCGCTGCACCTATTGCGACACCACTCACGCGTTTTACCAAGGCGTCAGGAAAACGTTGCCGGATATCCTCGAGGAAATTGCGCAGTTTGATTGCCCGCTGGTTGAAATCACCGGCGGAGAACCGCTTCTTCAGAAAAATGTCCTTCCGCTCATGGCTGCCCTGGCGGATTCAGACAAAACGGTGCTGCTCGAGACCAGCGGCGCTCATGACATCTCACCGGTTGATCGGCGCGTGCACCGCATCATGGACCTGAAAACGCCCGGGAGCGGCGAATGCGCGCGCAATCTCTGGACGAACATCCCGCATTTGACGCCGCGGGACGAAGTAAAATTCGTTATCGGCTCGCGTAACGATTACGAGTGGTCGCGCGGGAAAGTACTTGAGTACGACCTCTCCACGCGATGCCGCGCGGTACTCTTCTCACCCGTGTTCGGACGCATCGAGCCGCGTGAAATCGTCGAGTGGATGCTGGCCGATCGGCTTCGCGTTCGATTCCAATTGCAACTACACAAGTTCATCTGGCCGCCAGACGCGCGGGGCGTCTAAGCTCAGCGGAAGCGTGCGTTAGCTCCGGCGTGTTGCACAGCACGTGACCTCCTGCACGAAGTCGTCAAAAAGTGCGCGGTAAATATGGCCGCGCTCTGGATGATATTGCACGCCGACGGCGAACCCGTACTCACGCAGCTTTACCTGCTCGACGACATCGTCATCCGCGCACCATGCTTCTATCACCAGCCCATCACCTAATCGATCAATCGCCTGGTGATGCGAACTATTTACTTTTGCGTACTGGTGTCGCGCTCCGCGATCCCAGCGCAGCGGTTGAACATCATTGTTTTTTTGCTCGGGCAAATTATGACCGGCAATATCGAGATGG
Source organism: Verrucomicrobiota bacterium (assembly GCA_019244415.1). GTDB lineage: Bacteria > Verrucomicrobiota > Verrucomicrobiia > Chthoniobacterales > UBA10450 > AV69. The sequence continues at coordinate 6,899 of JAFASN010000076.1, forward strand.
AGCGTGCCGCCGAGCGCGACATTGAGCAGCTGCACGCCTTTGCAGATCGCCAGGATCGGCAGTTCGTGCGCAAGAACATGTTGCACCGCGGCAAACTCCCAGGCGTCGCGTTTTGGATCGTTGCCTTTCTCGATCACCGCAGGATTTGGGATGTCCTGATGTAAGTACTGCGGAGCGACGTCAGCACCGCCGGTGAGTAAAAGTCCGTGCATTTGCTCGAGCGGAACCTCAGCACGTGCGGCATTCCAGATACGCACCTCTTCGTCAGGGGTGAAAAACCGGGCGAAGTATTTCTCATCGCAAGCTCGTATCCAGGTGGCGAGATTCGGCATTGCCTAATTTGTCGCGAATCCTCGGCAAAGCGACTGCTGAGAGGAGGCGAACGAAATGACGTAGTACCGCGACAGTATTCCGGGAGTAGATTCGAGAGAGGCTACAGTCCCATCAACTCCCGCACGTACTTCACTGGCGGGCTGCCGAAAGAAATAACGGTATCGTTGTATTGCTTCAGGTTGAACTTGTCGCCGTCGCGCGCTTTCGCCCGCTCTCGTAATTCGAGATGTTCTGACACGCCGACGAAGTAGGTCGAGAGCTGGGTTGAGCTAAGACGCGCGCGCTTCCACTTGGCCACGGCTTCACCTTCCTGCTGGAAACCTTCGGTCATCATGAGTGTCATCGCATCCTGCTCACTCATGTTGTGAGCGTGAATACCCTGGTCGATGATGGCGTTACAGATCACTCGGAGCCGCATCTTTAACTGCTGCATCTTTACTTCAGGGCCGCCGTAACCCAGTTCGGCCATCATTTGCTCGCAATACACCGCCCACCCTTCGATGAAGGTTCCGCTTTGGAAAATCGCTCGAACGAGTGTTGGCGCGCGGAACTCATTGGAGTGAGCCAGCTGGAGATAATGTCCGGGCATGGCCTCGTGCACGGTGAGATCACGAATCATGTAGTTATTGTACTCCCTGAAGAAGGATTCCTTGCGCTGCTTGCTCCAGTCCTTTGGCGTGGGCTCGACGGCGAAGAACGTCTTTCCGTTCTGCTCGAGAGGCCCGGGAGAATCACAGTACGCAACGCCCTGCCCTCGTTTGAACTCCGGCATGACAATCACATCGAGCGGCTTGTCTGGAACAGTGACGATGGCATGTGCCTTGGTAAAATCAGTAGCTTCCCGCACAACTTTCTGCGCGTAGCTCACAATCGTATCGTCGTTAGGATGTTGTTCGGCTAGTTTGTCGAGTACCGCTGTAGTTACTTTCTTCTTGTCAGCTAATGTAGCCTTGTCAGCATTCGGGAAGTATTTCTTGTAGAGCGGCAGCGCCGTCTCGTAGATCGCCTTCTGCGTTTGTGCCAGGTCTGCTTCCGCCCGCTTCTGAATCTCTTCCATGGAAAGATCGGAGCCGAGGGCAAACCTGAGCTTCTTGCGGAACTTATCTGCGCCCAGTCGGAAATCGCCGTCCGAGCGCGGCAGCAAATCTTTCTGCAACCAGGCTTTGTATTCCTCGAGAGCTTTGGCCGTTTTGTCCTGTGTGTCAGCCACATCTTTGCCCAGTTGCGGCGCCTGGTTGAGAAGCGGCGCCAGCCCTTCGCGCACAAGCGAAATCGCGCCCTGCGTCTGCTCGATGGCAGTTTCGGTGTAGATCTTTGGGCAATGTTGAAGGTTTGCCCTGGCCTGGGCGATAACCGCTGGAATAGCTTCCATACGCTTGCGCAGATTCGGAATGCGCTCGGATGCCGGCGCAAAATCACGCGCCACCAAGAGGTAAATGCTGTTGGCGAGACTTTCGTTGTAAACAAGCGGATTCCATTGCCATTCCTTCAGCTCTTCGATGCCGAAGATCTCGTTATCAACGTTGTCCTTGAGTATTCTTACATCGACTTTGTTTGGCCCTGTTAACTGGGAAAGATCGTTAAAGGCTTCTAATTGCTGGCGGGTTTCCTTTGCGCGCGCCAGCTCCTTGTCGCGCGCTTGCGCTGAATAATCGGTCAGCTTGTCATCGAAGCGATGGTCACCCAGCTCGGTGGCGTACTCAGGATGGCTTTGCAGCAGTCCTTCTATGTAATCATGCGCGATTTTCTCGAACTGCTCGTCTTGCGGTGTAGCTCGAGCGCTAGCCAGCGCCAGTGCGCACGAACCAAGGAGTAGAAGGCGTTTCATCAGGCTTCTGGTTGAACGGCGAAACCTACTTGAGGTTCAGCTTCGCCGACTACTTCGTTTTGATCCTGTAAGTAAGTCCGGCCCTTGTAGAACGGTGTCACAATTGCGAACAGCACTGCAGTTCCGAGCATCACCCAGACGAAGAACATAAAATAGTCTGCGCCCTGAAGCTTTACCGAGCCATCCGGATTCTGGATGAAAAAGTTAACGCCTGCCGTGAACAGATTACCCAGTGAGATTGCGAACAAGTAGGTGCACATGACCAAGGACTTCATCTTCACCGGCCCTTGTGTATAGGAGAACTCCAAGTGCGTGGGCGAAACAAGCGTTTCACCTACCGTGAGAACCACAAAGGCCCAGATTTGCCACATGATGTGCGGATGCGCTCCGGCATCAATGCGCCTTTGAATCATCGCCACGATGAAGAACGATGCCGCGGTGACAAGCAAACCGGCGCCCATTTTGCGCAACGGTGTAAGGGTAACGAATTTCTCCACGAACGGGTAAACCCAGTAGGAGAAAAGCGGCAGCATGATGAGGATGAAAAGGGGGTTGACCGTCTGGATTTGCGAGGAAAGCCACTCGATTCCGAAGAGGTGCCGGTCCATCGATTCGGCCTGAACGATCCATGAGGAAAAGTTCTGCTGCCATAGCGCCCAGAACATCGCCACGAACGGCACCGGCATGAGGACGTTCAACAGGATTTTGCCGGTCCGCTTGTTAAAGATTTCACGCGCATAATTGCGCATACCTACCGGCGGAATGTGGACAAACTTCTTTCGCCCCATCCAAAAGATGATGGTAGCCAGCGCCATGAAGATGCCGGGCAAGCCAAAGGCTATGTCCGCGCTGTGCAAACGCGGACTTTCGAGGAAGGCGACAATCGACGGCGGCAGCTTGGCGATCGCGCCGTGCGGGTCAGCTTTGTAGGGCGCGAGCAGCCATGGAATCAGCAGGGTAGAAATTGCCGAACCGGCGTTGATCGAGAAATAGAACCAGTTGAAGACGCGCGTCAGCAGGTGCTTGTTTGATTCGCCGAACTGGTCGCCTACGTTGGTGGAGACGCACGGTTTGATCCCGCCAGCACCGAGCGCGATTTGAAAAAGGCCCAGTGCGAGCAGAAGCCGAGGCTCGATACTGTGCGCGACCGGCGTGCCCATGAGCGCAAGCGTCGCGTGACCGGCGCAGTAAACGATCGATATCCAGAAAACGACCCAGAATTTGCCGAAAAGCGCATCAGCCAGGACGGCGCCCGCGATCGGCAGAAAGTAGAGGGTGGTAACGAACGTGTGGTACCACGCTTCCGCCTCGTGAGCCGGCATGACCGCGAGATGGCCCATGCGGTCGGTCAAGTACTTCGACATGAAGATGGTCAGAATCCCATTCATGCCGTAATAGCTGAACCTTTCAGCCGCTTCGTTGCCGATGATGTACGGCACGCCCGGCGGCATAGTCGTAATGTTCGGCGGCGACGTCAGGTATCGCGTTTTCGCCATGTGTCCGGAGCTAGGGAGATTTTTTCTCAGGGAAAAAGTTCGCCGGTGTAGGGTTCGCCGCCGGCGCGTTTTCCTGGCCAGCACGATGCGCCGCCCGGGCTTCAGCTAGACGGTCACGCTGAACTTCCGGAAACTCACCGACGTAATGTTTCTCGCACGAGATGGAAACGAATACGGCGATCGCGAGAATGGCGATGCCGGCGTGACGTGCGAACTGCATGGCGGGCACATATTAATGAGCAATCACGCCGTCGTGCAACTAAACTTTGGGTGCCAGGCACATGTCTCTCGTGAGAACAGACATCGGCGCTGATGGCCAGACTGCCGCCTTTGCCAAGCCGAGGTTTTAAGATTTCCGCTGGTAAACCAAAATGTAATCCCTGAGTGAGGAGACCGACGCCGGAACATCGTCGAAGAAATAATCGGTGCGATTGGAATCGATGATGTTGATGAGGCCGACAGCGGTGTAGTTGTCGCGCGAGTATTCGTTGGCCCAATTGAAGATGCTGAGGTCGGAGTTGCGCCTTCGCTTCCACGAGTCATCGCTCGCGACGATAACAAGGTACTTCGGACGTTTCGTCTCGATCTCGTGAATCATTTCGTCCTGCATCCTGCGCGCGTACTTTTGCGGCTCCATCAGGCCATAGGTGTAGATGTAACCAGTGGCCGAATGCCGCTGGGAGTAGAAGTAAACCTCAGGCTCGGATCCCAGCACCGCGATAGTATCGCCTGGCGCAGTGTGAGCACGAAGGTAATCGCCTATGCGGATCGCTTCAGGGAATGGGCTCTCGCCGTAGATGTATCGAGGAACGGCGGGCGGCGCGATCTCAAAAAAGTACCGATGCTCTCCCACAAGAGGCAACGTGATCGCCGCACCGGCGATAACTAAAGGAACAACGTGCGAGTACTTAAATCGCGCCGCTTGAGCGCGGGCCACAGCTGTTCCGGCGAGCAATGCAATCGCCGGCAGAATGAAAACGAAGTAATGCGGCCGAAAATAGAAGCCGGCGCACACCGCGGCTGCTGAAGCGAGGAAAAAACCGACGAGAAACGCCGCCTCGAGGCGAGCACGTATTTGCCAGACTGAGATCAGGAGCCCAATGCCTGCGATACTCCACATCGCCCAGCTCCAGCCGATCACCGGAGGCGTCATTAACTTGAACGAAGCCCATGCGCCGGGAAGTGAAACCATCGTGCCATAGACACGCGCATAATCGACCGCCCAAAACCAAAACTTGTTAAACACGCCTGCGAAACAAAGGAGAAGGCAGGTAATTGCGAATGGGAGAAGCGCGCCAGCGTCGAAGATCAAGTTGCACAGAAGACTTTTTTTAAAACCGCCGCGGGTCTGCGCGTCCTGGAGAAAACAGAACAGCGCGCCGAATAGTACAAACCATCCCGCTGGTTGCTTCATCAACAGAGCGACTCCGAATAGCAAGCCGCTGGCGAAGAGCCGCCAACAACGCCCTTTGGCGTCAATCAAGAGCAGCGAACCCAGCAGCAGTGGCAGAACAGCGAAATGCGTGGCGTGGGCTGCGAAACCCTGCACCGATGGGCTAAGCGATAGGACAGAATAAGTAGTCGCTGCGACAACGCCTGCCGTTGTACTTACCAGGCGACGAGCGAGGAAGAAAAGAACCAGAATGGTGGCGAGATTTATCAAGAGCAGTCCGAGATGAATTGCGGTGATGTTTTGCCCAAGCAGCGCCATGATGCCCGCATACGCGGCGTAAGTACCGGGAAACTTCATGTTGTAGGCGAGCTTGTATGGCGGGATACCTTGTAACATGAGCTGACCGGCGTATGCGTACTCGCCCTCGTCACGTTCTAAAGGAACGCCGAGAAGCCGGATGCGAACGGTGACAGTGAGCCCAACCACGATAAGGGCAAAAACAGCAAGGCAAATGACAACTCGCCGATTGGCCCTAAACCGATTTGGATTTGAAGTGTTGCTAGTGGCCAAGGCAGAAAGCGGGACGCTTTCCAAACGCCCCCAGGTATAGGAATAGTGTAGCTTCTGATGCGAGTAGAGGCACTTGCTGGATCAGCTAATAAGAAGTACAACGCAGTAACGCTCAAGTCGGTGGGCCGACATCACGCGCGTGCGTACTTTTTCGCGGTGTTGCTAGCTGCCGTGGCGCTCACCGCCTATCACCCCGCCTGGCGAGGCGGGTTCATCTGGGACGATGACGCCTATGTCGTTAATAATGATCTGCTCACGGCTTCGGACGGCTTGCGCCGAATCTGGTTCAGTCTCGACGCGCCGTCCCAGTACTTCCCGCTCGTCTACACCACGTTTCGATTCGAGCGCGCCCTCTGGGGCCTGAATCCGCTCGGTTATCATTTGATCAATATCTGTCTTCATATCACGACAGCGCTGCTGCTCTGGCGTCTTCTTGCCCGGTTGCAAATTCCCGGCGCTTTTCTGGCGTCGGCCATTTTTGCCTTGCATCCGGTGCAGGTCGAATCCGTGGCTTGGATCACTGAGCGCAAGAATGTGCTGATGGGCATGTTTTTCATGCTCACGCTTCTTGCCTGGTGGAAGTTCGTTAACTCATCGAGCCGGCGCCGGTGGTGGATCTACGCTGGTGCACTGCTCTTCTACGCGCTTGCTTTGTTTAGTAAAACAACAGCGTGTACGCTGCCCGCCGCATTGGTGTTGATCCTATGGCTGAAACATCGCCGGATCGACAAACAGCGACTGCTCGAAATTATACCGTTCGTCGTTTTCGGGGTGGCAATGGGTTTGGTAACGATGTGGTGGGAGCGGTATCATCAGGGCACTCGCGGCCCGCTGTTTGCGCTAGGACTACAAGAACGTCTCCTGGTCGCGAGTCACGCTGTCTGGTTTTATCTCGGGAAGCTACTCTGGCCGGCTAATCTTACCTTTATCTACCCCAAATGGCAGTTAACGCCCGTTCGGCTGGTAAGTTACTTGTGGTGTCTTGCGAGTGCGCTTGCCTGTTTAGTGATCTATCTTCTTCGTCGCCACTTCGGCAGAAGCCTTGAAGTCGCAGCGTTATTCTTCGTTGCCACACTCGGCCCGGTGCTGGGCTTCATCATGCTTTACACGTTTCGCTACACCTTTGTCGCCGATCATTACCAGTACCTCGCCAGCATCGGACCGATCACGCTGGCTTCTGCCGGGATAGCTACTTTCGCGCGGCGGTTCCGTCGGTTCCGAGTAGTGACGGCCCTGAGTACAATTATTCTTGTTGGCTTGCTCGCGCTGCTTACCTGGCGGCAGGCCGGCATGTACTCGGACATCGAGGCGCTTTGGCGCACAACCATTCAAAGAAATCCGGGATGCTGGATGGCGCAGAACAATCTCGGAATCGTGTTGCTCGGCCGAGGCGATATACAACACGCACGCGGTTACTTTGAGCAGGCCGTTGCAATGGCACCGCATGATCCTGAGTCGAACTACAACCTGGGCAACGCTCTTTTGCAGGAAGGTGACGCGAACGCCGCAGCCATCTATTCGGCGAAAGCGGTAAGCTTCGCGCCACGCGATGCGGAAGCGCGGCTTGCGCTGGGTAACGCGCTGCTTCGGAAAGGATTGATAAGTGATGCCATCGCATCCTACAGGCAGGCACTCCAGCTACGACCCGGTTACTTCGCTGCCGAGGACAATCTCAGTAACGCTCTTTTGCAGGCCGGCGATTTCGATGAAGCTATAAAGGAGTCGCGCATAGCGCTACGCCTTCGACCTCGTGACGTTAATGCGCATATCAACCTCGCGATTGCCCTGACTGAAACGCGGAACACCGCGCAGGCAATTGCGAGTTACGAACAAGCTATCGCTATTTCACCGGACTCGGTGATTGCCAGCAACAACTTAGCGTGGCTGCTACTGAGTACGCCTGGCGCGAACAGGGCGCGTGCGTTACCCTTGGCGCTGCACGCAAATCAGCTTTCGGGCGAAAGCAATCCTATCGTTCTCCGGACAGTTGCGGCTGCGTATGCGACTCTGGGTAACTTTAAGGAGGCAGTGGAGACCGCTGAAAAGGCCAGGTCACTTGCCGGGGCCGATGGTAGCGGCGAGCTAGCAGCGGAGCTCGATCGGGACATCGTCAGCTACAAACACGGCAGCTCCGGTGCGCCTGATCAATCGAAGTAGAAGCAATCGCGAAATTTCTGTGCCTGGTAAACGAAGCGCCCACTCATCACGACTTGATGTCTCGGGAGGAGCGGCAATACGCGGCCGGCTTGTGTTGGTCCTTATCGTACTTGTTTTACTTACCTGGGGAGTATTCGGACAGACGCTCCGGTTTGATTTCGTGAACTACGACGACCAAAACTACGTCTATCAAAATCCGCAGATAACGCGTGGACTTAGTCTGGCAGGCGTCCGATGGGCATTCACTCACGTTCATTCACAGAACTGGCATCCGCTCACTACCATCACGCACATGCTGGACTGCCAGCTATTTGGATTGAATGCCGGCGCTCATCACGCCGTTAACGTTGCCCTGCATACCGCAACCGTATTGTTATTGTTTTCTTTCCTGGTGCGCACGACTGGCGCTGTCTGGCGCAGCGCCTTTGTCGCCGCTGTTTTTGCCATTCACCCTCTGCGAGCAGAATCGGTGGCGTGGATTTCCGAGCGCAAGGATGTACTCAGTGGCCTCTTTTTCATGCTCACTGTATTTAGTTATGTTAGCTATGCGAGGGCTGCGAACCTGCAGCGGTATCTTCTGCTCGTGGTCGTGTTCGGCCTTGGCCTACTTACCAAGCCGATGCTTGTGACGGTACCGATCGTACTTTTGCTGCTCGACTTTTGGCCGCTGCAACGCTGGAAAATGCAGATTAGAGGAACATGGAAGCTATTCCGTCGAGCATGGTCACGGTTAGTAATCGAGAAGACGCCGCTACTTATTCTTTCGGCGCTCTCGTGTTTCGCGACCTTAAAGGCGCAGGGAAGTTACATTAGCTCTGAAGAAGCGCTGCCTATGCTATTCAAACTAGGTAATGCCACGATGAGTTATGTGGTGTACGTCATCCAAACGATCTGGCCCGCCAGATTGGCGCCGTTTTATCCACACCCTGGGAATACCCTCCCACTCTGGCAACCTTTGTTGTCGGCGCTCTTGTTAGTTATCGTTACGGCGGCAGCACTCCTATGGCGCCGGCAGCACCCGTACTTTTTCACAGGATGGCTCTGGTATCTTATCATGCTTGTGCCGGTAATCGGTGTCGTCCAGGTGGGATGGCAGGCACACGCCGATCGTTACACCTACCTGCCGGGCATCGGTCTGCTGGTCGCTCTTACATGGGGAATCGCGGCGGTGTTGCCGAAACCAGTCTGGCGCTCGCGTCTCACGCCCGTTGCAGCGAGCAGCCTCGTGGTTCTACTCGCTTGCATGGCGTGGCGACAAACAAGCTATTGGCGGAATAGTGAAAGATTGTGGAGACACACTCTTACGGTCACGCGGAATAATGACGTAGCGGAAAACAACCTCGGCATACTTTTCCTCTCCCGCGGCAATGTTAGCCAAGCGATCCAGTTATTCGAAAACGCCGTCGAAATTCGCGCCACCAATACTGAAGCGCGGACTAATCTGGCTAATGCGTTTCTAACCTCGGGGCGGCTGGAAGACGCTGTTCGGCAACTACGTCAGATCTCTGCGATCGAGCCCGAGAACGTGGAGGCACGGAATACGCTCGGGGCCATTTTGTACCAGCAGGGTCAAGTGCATGCCGCAATTAATGAATGGGAGCGCGTTCTGGCACTCCAGCCGCAAAATGGAAACGCACAGGCGAACCTCGCCTGGGTACTCGCGACCTATCCCGATCCTGCCGTGCGAAATGGCGCCCGGGCCCTAGAGTTGGCGCAGAGAGCGCTGAAGCTCGCCGGCGGATCCAACGCCATGATCCTGCGCACTCTGGCGGCCGCGTACGCGGAGAATGGCCGCTTTGACGATGCAGAGCACGCCGCAGAGCGCGGTCTTACCCAGGCGGAAGCGAATCACAACGCCGGATTGGCCCGTGATTTTGAGGCGAGCATCGAGCGTTACCGAGCTCACATACCAATGCGTGATCAATCTGCTGCCGCTGCTGAGCCCCATCCGAACACAACATAGCCACCATCTGCGCAGTCCCCGCGCGAGGCAACCGGGACGGCGTCTTGTGGTAATTGGGGAGACATTTTCGCGCCCGGCTACCGGCTGAGTACGTCCGCACGGGGAGGACAAGGCGTCGATTTCACCTGAGTGCTTGCAGGACGACGATGAAGCGCGCCTGGCGAAACCGTACTTAGGCGGGACGATTTCCACGAAAGTCGACCGCTCGCGCTGGAGCACGGACGAAGAAGTACAACCGAAACAGTTCACGAACGGGCGCATCGGCGTAGCGGTAATCGGTGCCCAACCAGGAATGGTTGGCCTATAGAAAAGGGGCGCGACCGAGAACGCCCGGCGCCTCGGAACGAATCCGCTCGGGAAGAGAATTGCTGCCGCTAACAGGTCCCCGGTTCGCTCCGCCGCTTGGAGGGGTGCGGAGATGGGCAGCGTCGAGTTTCAGCCCGCCCGAATTCTGGCATGACGAGTGCTTATTGCAATCATAATAAATATGGTTCTTATAAGCATCTCCCCTTTCTTTCAACGCCGCCTGGTCGCGCTCTTGTTCGCCATCCTCGCCCTTTCCGCCATCAGTTGCTTCGCCGAATCTCCCTTCTTCAGCGTCGTCGCTACACCATACGATCATCAAATGGCACGAATCCAGCCGGTGCTGACGACATCGGTGGAATCTGCCGCGAGCCGAAACCTGTCGCTCGCGATTGTAAACCATTGGATCAACGATTTGCGCACCATTCCCTATGGTTACTCGATGCAGTGGCGCACACCGCAGGAAGTTGCCCGCGACCCGGTGGCTGATTGCAAGGGGAAAGCTGTCGCGCTTTACGAACAGATGCGTGCCCACGGCGCCCACAACATTCGCCTTGTTATCGGCAAACGGGCGCCGACCAGCCATTGCACCCACACGTGGGTCGAATGGACTGACGGCGCGTGCACCTACGTTCTTGACCCGACGATCAATTGGAACGCCTGGTCCACCGAACAGCTTCCGCGCAACTCCTACGTTCCGTACTTCGCGTTTTGCGGCACCAAGAAGTTTCGCGCCGCCTCGGCTGATAACCTTTACGCGAAACTGTAAACGGCGGCTGTCTCCCTCAGGACAACGTTTGCGGGCCCGGATACCTGTGTGAATGCTGGATCCGGGTTCTGCGTTTAGCGGCCTTCGATTATCGCGCAATGCGTGATGGGGTAATCATCGCGCAGCGCATCCATCGTCAGCGTACTTAAGTACCGGGGACGTTTGTTGCCGGTTGCTGAGACGGTGTTCGCAGGCTTCAGCGAACGATGTGAGTTGACCGAGCGAAACATCTCTCGATTCGTTAGCTCGCGAGGGATCATTTTCTTCGCTCCGGATGACACAGTCAGAGCAGCACATCCCAGTCCGCATACCGACGGCGACTTACCGGTTGCAGTTCAACAAAAACTTCACCTTCGCCCAGGCCCGCGCACTGGTGCCGTATCTGCACGAGCTCGGCATCAGCGATGCCTACGCGTCTCCGTACTTTCAGGCGGGCGCGGAAAGCCTGCACGGTTACGATATCACGGACCACAACAAGCTGAATGCCGCCATCGGTTCGCGGGAGGAATACGACGCCTGGGTGGCGGAGCTGCACGCGCATGGCATGGGACAGATCGCTGACTTCGTGCCCAACCACATGGGCATAGGCGAGCCGGCAAATCTTTGGTGGCAGGATGTACTCGAGAACGGCCCGAGTTCGCAGTACGCGCCCTTCTTCGATATCGACTGGCGCCCTCTCAAAGAAGACCTGCGCGACAAGGTGTTGATCCCGATTCTGGGAGACCAGTACGGGCGCGTGCTGGAACGTGGCGAGCTAAAGGTGCGCTACGACGCCGGCTCGTTCACGCTGCACTACTACGAGCACGTGTTTCCCATCGCCCCCGGTACTTACCGGTTCATTCTCGACCGCGCGCTGGAGATTCTGGCGCCGTGCAGGGATGAAGATTTTTACGCTGAGCTGCAAAGCATCCGTACTGCGCTGGAATATCTGCCGCGCCGCACGGAAACAGATCCGGATAAGATCGCGGAACGCGCGCGCGAGAAGGAGATTATCAAGCGGCGGCTGGATCGTCGCTGTGCGGAAGCTCCCCAGGCGCTGGCGGCGATCGAAAGAGCGGTGGAGCAGATCAATGGCACGGCCGGAGATCCGCGCAGCTTTGATGGCCTTGATGAGTTGCTGAATGCGCAATCGTACCGGCTGGCGTTCTGGCGCGTCGCCGCCGAGGAAATCAACTACCGCCGCTTCTTCGATGTGAATGATCTGGCCGCGATCCGGATGGAAGAACCGGAAGTGTTTGATGCGACGCACAAGCTGCTGCTGGAGCTCGTTAGCTCCGGTCAGGTAACCGGCCTGCGCATTGATCATCCGGACGGGCTCTATCAGCCGCTGGAATACTTTCGCAAGCTCCAGGCACGTTGCGCCGCGGTACTCAATACCGCCATCCCGCCGGGCGGCCGCGCCATCTATCTCGTTGCGGAGAAAATCCTGATGCGCGATGAGAAACTCCCGCCGTTATGGCCGGTGCATGGCACCACCGGCTATGAATTCGCCACTGATGTCGCCGGTGTTCTTGTCAATCGCGCGGCCGAGGATGCGATGTCGAAAACATTCCGCCGGTTCATCGGGCACTCCATGCATTACGGCCACTTAGTGTACGCGAAAAAGCGCCTGGTCATGCGTATCTCGATGGCTAACGAAGTGAGTGTGCTGGGCAACATGGTTGACCGGCTTTCGGAACAAAACCGCTGGTATCGCGATTTCACACTGCAATCGCTGGCGTTGGCCGTCCGCGAGACGATTGCCTGTTTTCCTGTTTACCGTACTTACGTTGTGCCGGGCGAGCCGGTGAGAGATGAAGACCGCGCGGTCATCGAGCGCGCGATCGCGGCGGCCAGGCGCCGCAACCCCGCGATGGAAGCATCGGTGTTTAACTTCCTGCGCGATTTGCTGCTGTTGCGCTTGCCGGAAAATCTCAGCGAGGAAGAGCGCGCCGCGCATGAGCATTTTGTGCGTAAATTCCAGCAGTTCACCGGGCCGATCATGGCGAAAGGCGTCGAGGACACAGTCTTCTATATCTATAATCGGCTGGTCGCGTTGAATGAAGTAGGTGGCGAGCCCGACCAGTTCGGGATGGGAGTTGCCGAATTTCACCAGCGCAACAGCGAACGGCAGCGCCATTGGCCGGCTAGTTTACTTGCTACTTCCACGCACGACACCAAACGCAGCGAAGATGTCCGAGCGCGTATTCTGGCCATCTCTCAAATCTCGCAGCTCTGGGCCCGCTCGGTCCGTAGCTGGCGGAACGCCAACCGGAAATTCAAAAAGCAGGTGAACGAGACGGAAGCACCTGATGCTAACGAAGAATATCTACTTTACCAGACGCTGCTCGGCACCTGGCCGATAGACGCGAGCGGTGCTGCTCTTCCTGCGGCCAGCGCAGACTACATCTCGCGTATTCAAGAGTACATGGCGAAGGCGTTAAAAGAGGCCAAGCTAAACACCAGCTGGATTCAGCCTAACGAGGAGTGGGATAACGCCACCGCGGAGTTCATCGCCAGTATTCTGTTGAGTAGCTCGCGCAACAGATTTCTTCCGGCGTTCCTTCCCGTGGCGGAAGAGATTGCCCGGCTGGGCGCGATCAACTCGCTCGCACAATTGGTACTTAAACTGACGTCACCCGGTGTACCGGATATCTATCAAGGTACTGAACTTTGGGACGATAGCCTGGTCGATCCAGATAATCGCAGGCCGGTTAAGTACGAGCTAAGACGCGAACTACTTTTAAGCGCCGCCAGCGCTTCGCCGCAAGAACTTCTGCGCTGCTGGCCAGATGGTCGGATCAAAATGTACGTTACTCAACGATTGTTGCATTTACGCCGCGACGATGCCGAGCTGTTTCGTGATGGCAGCTACCACGGGTTGAAGTTCGGTGGCACTTTCGCGGATAACGCGATCGGCTTCCTGCGCAGCTACTCGGGGAGGCATGTTCTCGTCATCGCGCCGAGGTGTTCGTCTCAGGTTGGCTTTCCACCTGTCGGAGCTCTCTGGCAGGATACATCTGTAATGCTGCCGCAAGATGTCGGAGCTGTGCCGTTCCGGAGCATTTTTTGCGGTACGGAAATCGGACCGTCTGCGGCGACGTTGCCATTGGCTGAGTTACTGTCGCCGCTTCCGTTCGCTGTGCTTTGTCGTGAGCGATGTTAAAAGGTCTGAAAGTCGTTGTAGTGATGCCGGCGTTCAACGCCGCCCGTACTTTACGCCAAACCTATGAGGAGGTGATCGCGCACGATATCGTGGACGAGATCATTCTGGTGGATGATGCCAGCCAGGACGAGACCGTGGCGATTGCGCGGACACTGGAGCGGGTGCGTGTCGAAGTTCACCCGCAAAACCGCGGCTACGGTGGTAACCAGAAAACATGTTATCGCCTCGCGTTAAACGCCGGCGCCGATGTCATCATTATGCTGCATCCGGATTACCAGTACACGCCCAAGCTTATTCCCGTGATGGCATCGATGGTGACGAGCGGCCTTTACCCCTGTGTACTTGGGTCGCGCATTCTCGGCGGCGGAGCGCTGCGCGGCGGAATGCCATGGTGGAAATATCTATCGAACCGGCTTCTTACTTTTGTCCAGAACCTCATGCTGGGAGCGAAGCTGTCTGAGTACCATACCGGCTATCGCGGTTTTAGCCGGCAGCTAATAGAGACGCTGCCTCTGGAGCGCAACTCCGATGACTTTGTCTTCGATAACCAGATGCTGGCGCAGATTATCTGGTTCGGCTATGCGATAGGTGAGGTAACTTGTCCCGCGAAGTATATGCCCGAAGCTTCGTCCATTAACTTCCGCCGAAGTATTCGCTATGGCCTCGGCTGCATCGCAACCGGCGTAGAGTTTATCCTGGCTAAAGCTCGCGGCGGCGGCTTCATTTTCCCGAACCTGGCTGAACCTCGTTAGCACCAGTCGCTGCAATCCCAGCCGAGTATTTCTTCCAGGCAAAAGATATCGTTTTTCAGCAGCTCAAAGGCGGACGCGCGCTCATCGGGGCGAAGCTTCCGTCCGTGAGGTATATTATGCGCTTCCACAGGTCGAAATCGAGGCGGCTCCAACTCGAGGAAACGGAATACCTTGTCGACGACATGCTGTTGCCGTTCGCGGAACGTTTCGTACTTAAGAACCAGGACCTGCTCTTTTGGAAAAAGGGCGAATACACGCGCGATCTGGCCGGCGTAACGGCCACGATCAACATAGGCAAACTTGCGGCTTCGCGGGGGTGGCAGAGAATTCAACCGCTCCGGCTCAGCGCGGATTGCATCGATGAAATCGAGCGGCTCAATTTGGCGGACTCGCTGCATGTTCCATTGCGAGAAGGCGCGCTCGATGGGATTGCGCAGCAGGATGATGAGCTTCGCTAGTGGGTTGTACTCAAAAATTCGCTGCATCACCGGCGGCCAGTAGAGATAGTTCGGGGTATTCTCTCCGGCGATCGAATCAGGCCTGACGCGAGAAAACCGCCCATGCAATAAGCGATAGTTGACGTCACCTCTGACAAATAGTTCGTCATCATCGAAGAAATGTAACTCTTTTTGGAGCGGCAAAGCTATTCGCCTGTGTCGCTTCAGGTAGTAGTTAAGCGCGGTGGTGCCGCATTTTTGGGCACCGACTACAATGAAGCTAAGCCGCGTGACCGGCACACGGCTCCCCGCGCGCGGCCGAAAGCTATGTGGCAACAAGCCCATTCTGCGCAGGATCGTTTGAGCCGGCGAAATGCAGCACTTGCAGAATGTGACTGCGCAATGCGAGAAAGTCCGAGCTACCCCGGTCACGAGGTCGTGACAAGGCGACCGGAATCGTTTGGTCAATGCGACCTGGTCGCGGAGTCATGATGACGATGCTGTCGCTCATATAGATGGCTTCATCGATGTCGTGGGTAACCAAGAGGGAAGTCGTGCGACGCGCTTGCAGCAGGCGAACTACTTCATCCTGCATGCGCATGCGAGTAAAGGCGTCAAGCGCGCCGAGTGGCTCATCGAGCAGGAGTACCTTGGGATGATTAATGAGGGCGCGGGCGAGAGCAGCGCGCTGTGCCATTCCGCCCGAGAGATGGTGCGGATAGGCGTCGGCAAAACTGTCGAGGCCGACCAGGCGCATGAATTCAGCAACTTCGGCGCGCTGAGATTCGAGAACGCCGCGAGCGACGAGGCCAGCTTCGATGTTGCGCCGGACAGTGAGCCACGGAAACAAACTGGGATCCTGAAAGACGAGGCCGCGCTCTGCGCTTGGCCCGGTGATCGGTTCATCGGCGATCAGCAAGTCGCCGGAATCGGGTGCATCGAGGCCGGCTATGAGGCGGAGCAAAGTGGACTTGCCGCAGCCGCTCGGCCCTACGAGCGAGACGAGTTCACCGCCGTCAATCGTGAGTGAAACGCAATCAAGCGCGAGCCGCCGCGTGAGTGAATTTTCCGGCGCCGGAAAGGTTTTCGTCACCTCGCGCACGCGAAGCGACGGGTCTACCATCGAATCATTCCTTTCTGCCAAACAAGCAGGTGGTCGCGAACTTTGAAGAGCAGCGTCATGATGGTGGAGAAAAACACCGCCATGATGATCAGTGCGGCGTAAACCTTCGCGTATTCCGCCCAGCCTTGCGCCCAGCTCACATACCACCCAAGTCCCGATTTTACGCCGACGCTTTCGGCAACGACGAGGGTGAGAAACGAAGCGCCCAACCCCATGAATAAACCCACAAAAATGCTGGGCAGCGCGGCCGGAATCGCGACGCGAAAAATCAGGTAACGCGATCCCGCGCCCAAAGTCCGCGCGACGTCCAAATACGAGGAGCGTGTGTTCGAAACGCCCGAGGCGGCCAGCATTGTCACCGGGAACCAGACGGCGAGGGCGATGAGAACGGCGGCAGAGAACAGCGCCGAAGGCGAGATAACCATCGCCAGCGGAATCCAGGCCGTGGCGGGAATTGGGCCGACGACTTTGAGCAGCGGCATGCCCCAGTAGCGGGCATGTGGTGACCACCCGATGCAAACGCCGGTCACCAGACCCGCGACGGCGCCGAGCGCGTACCCGCTCAGCAGCAGCGCAAGCGAATGCCACGTACTATCGAAGAGCAGGGCATGGTCGGTGATCATACTCTGCAAGACTGATGCTGGACCGGGAAAGTACGGGAGCGGCAGGAGATGAAAGCCGGATGTGATTAATTCCCACACGGCGAGCAGCAGAACACCGACTGTAAAGAGAGGACGAAACCGGCCGAGCTGCGCCCGAAGACGCGGCCGCCAACATTGCGCGGCAGCGAGTACAACCGCGACAAGAAGGAATGTCGCCAGTGAGATACTGTAGCTGCGATTACCCGCCTCGAGCTGGTTTCTGGCTGTGATCAGATGAATGGCGAGCGTGAGTACCGCTGCCGCGGGTACGGCGAGAACGGCGCGAGTCGAGAGCGGGCGCTGACGCGCAATGCGGTCGCCCATCAGCTCCGGCGCAGACGTTTGCGGCGAATGACGCGCCGCTACTTCGACGCGACCGGTTTCCGTACTTTGCAACATGATTCCGCCTTATCCTGGAGAATGAGCTCCGCATAGCTGCGGATGTCCTGATCGGGCGCGACCTGCCCGCCCGCCACGCGCTCGACCGGCACAGTCTTCAGCCAATCGTCCGTCACGCCGTCCAGGTGAACAAATGCGCGCTGCGCGAGTTTTTCCACATCTGTCGCTGGGCTCAGCATGCCGGCCTTTTTCATTTCTGCCGCGGCTGATCTGACCGCTGCCTCGGCGCCTGAAACGCTCGGCACGTAGCGCAGGTGAGAAATGGCGACCGTGTTCAACTCCGGGCTTGAGGCGAGATAATGTTTCTCGACTGAAAGGCGCGCGGCCGCAGCAGGATTTGCCTCGACCCATTTAGCCGCTTTCAGAAGGGCGCGTGTGGCAGCGGCCGCAGCTTTCGGTTGTGCGGCGAGGAATTTCCCGCTCACGATAACGGCGCAGCAATACTCGTCCTTATAAGGCGCGTCGTTCGCCTGGTCGGCGACATTCTTCACCTTGCCCTGCGCGAGCAGGAGGCTGCCGATCGGCTCGGAATCCGCGATGGCATCGATCTCACCTTTATCGAGTGCGAGGCCCAACTCGCCCGCAGGAAATACGCGCCATGAGATTTCTTTCGCGGCATCAATGCCGTGGGCGCCGAGCACGCGATTTGCAAAAATAAACGGCGGTGTGCCCATTCCAGGTACGCCGATGCGTTTTCCGCGTAGATCCGCCACGCTGCGGATTGTACTGTTCACGCCCGTCTGCACGCGCAAACAGCCGCGGTGAATGCCCCCGGTAAACTTCACGTCGAGGCCCTGCTCAATCGGTTTCAGGAAGTACATGACGAGGTGATGGGTGATGTCGAAGCCGCCAAGCGCGAGCACGTCCTTGTAATTGGCCCACTCGCATTTCACGAGGGTGACATCCAGGCCTTCCTCCTGGAAAAAGCCCTTTTCCACGGCGGTGAAAATCGGCGCCTCGCATGTGATGCCGACGTACCCCACGCGTACTTTGTTGGACGGCGCCGGCGGGGACGCGTTGTGCTTGCTGCAACCCGCTAGGGCAAGCGTGAGCAGACAGCTAACCACGATACGGCACGGCATGGCAGCGAGGTTAAACGTCACTCCAAAAAAAAGCGAGACTCAGCGCGTCTGGCGCAAGGCCAGGAGCGAGCGAGAATCACAGCAACTGATGAGCATCGACGTCCACCGCCGCGGCGACGTCTTCCGGAAAGGGTAACTTGTCCAGCGTTTCACGAATGAGGCGGCTCAAGCGCATCATGGCAGCGCCGCGAAGCAGAATGTGGAACCGGAACTGACCCTGTAACTTTTCCAGCGGCGCGGCCGCGGCTTCGCCTACGCTAAACTCTTCGGGCAAGGCCTCGCGCAATTTCCGGCGTAGTGTTTGAGCGGAAAA
>JAFASN010000079.1 GCA_019244415.1 Verrucomicrobiota bacterium
AGTACTGAAGGAAGCCGACGCGATCCCGCAGAAAGTCACGCCGGAGATGCTCGACGGCCGTGAGGATTTGCGCGCGCAATTCATCATCACCATCGATCCCGATGACGCGCGGGATTTCGATGATGCCATCCACGTGGAGCAACTCGCTGGCGGCGCGTGGCGGCTCGGTGTGCACATCGCTGACGTGAGCGCCTATGTAAAGCCCGGCAGCGCGCTTGATCGCGAAGCGCGCAAACGCGGCAACAGCGTCTATCTGCCAGATCGCGTGATTCCGATGCTGCCGGAGCGGCTTAGCAACGGCGTTTGCAGCCTCAACCCGAATGTAGATCGGCTTACCTACTCGGTGTTCATCGAGTTTGACAAAACCGGCCGCGCTCGCGGCGCACGTTTCAGACGCACGGTCATCCGCAGCGGGTATCGCCTCACCTACAAACAGGCATACGCGATTTTGCAGAACTCGCCGCGCGATGAGCTCGGCGTTCGGCTGCACACCGCGTGGAAATTGGCCTCACTGTTGCGCAAAAACCGATTTGCCCACGGCTCGCTCGATCTCGACATGCCGGAGGTAAAAGTGGTCTGCGACAAAAAGGGCATGCCGATCCGCTTCGAGCGCGTCGAGAATGACGAATCGCATCAACTCATCGAGGAATTCATGCTGGCCGCGAACGAAGCGGTTGCGCGCGAGCTGAAACATCGCGGCACACCGGCGATCTACCGCGTCCACGAAAATCCCGATGAAGAACGGCTGGCTGAGTACCGCGAGTTCGTACTCAGCCATGGGATTCGTGTGGGCGACCTGACGCATCGCCGTGAAGTACAGCGGTTGCTCGAGGCGATTCGCGGCACACCGGAGGAACACGCCCTGAAAATCGGACTGCTGAAAAGTCTCAAGCGCGCCCGTTACGCCACTGCACCGCTCGGGCACTACGGTCTGGCCAAGGCCAACTACGCGCATTTCACCAGCCCGATCCGGCGTTACGCCGACCTTGCTGTGCATCGCGCGCTGGCGGAGCGGAACAGTTCGGCGCCCATGCAACAGCTCGGTGCCACCGCGGAACACATTTCCGCGACAGAACGCAACGCCGCCGAAGCCGAAATTGATGCAGTGAAAATGAAGAAGCTCGAGTTCTTCGAAGCGCAGCTCGATGCACATAATCCGCAGGTATTCGACGCCATGATTATCGATGTTCGCAATTACGGCCTGCTGGTTGAGTTGCCCGAGTTGCTGCTGACCGGGCTCATCCACGTCTCGACCTTGACTGATGATTTCTACATCTTTTCCACCGGGCAACGGCAATTCATTGGCCGTCAGACACGGCGGCGTTTTCGTGTGGGCGAGAGGCTGCGGGTGCATGTCGCGCGCGTGGACCGGTTTAAGCGACAGATCGACTTCGCCATTTACGATCTCGTCGCAAAGAGAGCACAGGCTTCGAGCCCATCACGCCGAGCAGCTTGCTCGAGGCAACGGAGCCCGGCAAGACCCCCGCGATAGGCGGGCAGGATCCCCGCGTGGGGAGGAGCTGCGGCTTAGCTGGCTGGCGGCGTGAAATTTATGCAAAATTTTGCTTCCCTTGCCCGCCGCGCCTTGCCTAAACTTTGCGCTCGGAATCATGGATCACATCATCGAAGCGAAACAGCTCCACATCGAGCGGAAACACTTTCGGGTGGAATTCCGCGAGAATGACCGGGGCAAATTCCTTCGCATCACTGAAGAAGCGCACGGCCGGCGGAACACGATCATCGTCCCGAGTACGGGCTTGGAAGAGTTTAACGCCGCGATCGAGGAAGTGCTCGCGGCCGAGCGCGCGTCAGTGTAAAGGGCGGGAGTTTCAGAAGGGGCGAACGCGCCGGGCACACCGCGCGCGTTGACACGTTTACCCGCGGATTGTTCGTTCAACTCGAGCTTGAGATGTGTCCGCTGTTTCCGGGATGAAACCGCGCCCGCTGAAGTGGCGAAGAACGAGCCCTTCGACCCTTTGGCTTAAAGCACCGTCGGCTCGAATCCCACCTCTTGCGCGTTCGGTTTTGTTTTGGCCGCGCTTGGCCCAAGCGTGCTTGGCATCAGCAGCTTACGCATGCCAATCGGATTTTGCGCAGCTGGAACGGTTGTATGTATGACTCGTTGTGTACTCAGGAAGCTGCAAATGCATCCCCACGAAATCGTGCTCCGGCACCTCCCGCGGGATTGGATGAACGCTCAGTTCTGGCTCTCCCCCTTTTCCGCAGAGGACCTGGAAAGCTGGTGGCTCTCCCGGCCAACACTGGAATGGCCGCTCACCGAAGACGACAAAATGTTCTATAAAATGGGCGTTGAAGTATTTGGCGAAGGCCCGCCCCAACCACCGACCGAGATCCCAGCTGAGCGCGTGAAATTACCGGGGCAACTCATCGATGCGGAGGGTGAGGGGATCTGGCAACTGTTCGATCAGATGGCCAGAGCCGCCGAACATTACGAATGTGTCTTCTGCTGCGATTCTGATTCCTTCTTACGACGGCCCGACGGAACCTATCTTTTCCACAAGGCCTGCAGCCGCATCTCCAAGCCGTGGCCGATCTATCCGCGCTTGTGGTATGAACGAATCGATTGGCCAAAGCACACCTGATACGGAGAACCTCATGAATGGTTGAGAAGTCGCCATTCGGCTTAAGAAGCAAAACCGGCGGCGTTATTTCGGCCGAGGAATATCGAGCGTTTCGCTTTCGCAAGGCTGCCCGAAAAGAGCGCGCGGAAAACGTCGACAGCACGCGAAGGAACGGAACAGGAATAGCAAGAAGCGCCGACTGCGCCTCATTTACACGCCGATTGAAACTGATCGGCGACGGCATTGAATTCGCTGGTAGTTTGCGAGGTCTTCCGTGGCAGCTTTGATGAATATCTTAATCGTCCGTTGAATTCTCCTCGAAGGCAACTTCGACTTCGCCAGATAGCACGACCCTCCAGACATGTGAGCAAGCCTGAGTATAGCGCGTTCGCGAGCGCAGCGTAGAAACGTCAAGCCGTTGATTGCGAGAGGGCGCTCTTGCCCGCGTTGACACCTCCGCATGCGGATTTATTTTGCGCCGCTTTCCGCCCTCCCAAAAAACGTTATGCCACGCACTT
>JAFASN010000130.1 GCA_019244415.1 Verrucomicrobiota bacterium
TTCTGGATCAATCTGCGTGCCGGTGTGCTACCTCGCCGGAACTGTTGCCCTCGCGGCGCTCTCAGGCGAAAATAGCCGCTCATGCCTGACCGGCTTTTAACCGACACCATCGACGCCGAGCTTGTGCCCGGCGCGCGCAACGCCATCCGCGTTTGTCTTCGGGTAAAACCGGAAGAGCGCATCACCATTATCACGGACGAGGAGACTTCCGAGATCGCGGCCGCGTTGCAGGCGGAAATCGAGGAAATCGGGTCAGATTTCCGCGTCTTTTCCCTCGAACATCATACCCGCCGTCCCATGAAGTTCATGCCCGAGCCGATCCTGGAAGATCTCGCCACCTCACAGGTCTCGATTTTCGCCGCCCAATCGAAACCGGGCGAGCTCGCCGCGCGCATGGAGATGAGCGCGGTGGTTAATCGTCACCGCATCCGCCACGGCCACATGGTGAACATCAGCCGCGAGATCATGCTGGAAGGCATGCGCGCCGATTTCATCGCGGTGGATGCGTTGAGCCAGCGCCTGGTCGAGCGCGCGCGCATGACTCAGCGCGTCCGTTGCCGGACGCCGTACGGCACCGATTTCGAGGCGGAGATTTCGCCCACACTAAAGTGGCTCAAAACGAGCGGCCTCATCACTCCGGATAAATGGGGCAACCTTCCCGGCGGCGAAATTTTCACCTGCCCTTGGAACACCAACGGAGTCTTCGTCGTGGACGGCGTGGTCGGCGATTACCTTTGCGAGCGCTACGGCGATTTGCAAAGGACGCCGCTCACCATCGAGGTGGAAAATAATCGCATCCGCTCACTCAAGTCCGAGAACAAGGATTTGCGCGACGATTTTCGCGAGTACACCAGCACGGACGAAAACAGCAACCGCGTGGGCGAATTCGCCATCGGCACCAACACCGCATGTACTCACATCATCGGCAATATTCTTCAGGACGAAAAAATTCCCGGTATCCACATCGCATTCGGCCACCCCTACGCTGAGCACACCGGTGCAAACTGGATTTCCAAGACGCACATCGACTGCGTCGGACGTGATTTCGACATCTGGTTTGATGGCGAGCAAGTGATGAAGAGCGGTAAGTTTCTGATATAGTACGGCGCATGATCGCTGATGTGCGGGAAAGGCTTGATAAAATCCCGTTCGAAGCATTCGTGATCCGGCAGTCGGACGGGCGGCAGTATCCTGTGCCGACTCGAGACCACGCGCATATTTCGCCGCGGGGAAATCGAATTGTCGTTTTTCTGGATGATGGCCCGGCAATCACCCTCGGTCCGCTTCACGTCAACAGCATCGTCGATTTGCGCTCAACCGCCGGTTAGCGGCGTCGTGGATCCGCAACTTCGCGCCGCCTTCAATGCTGATTTCACGCCGGATAAGTACGCCGCGCTCCTGCGTTGCGTAAACCAGAGCACGCGGTGGCCGGCTGATTTTCGCGTGGCGGAAACGCCGCTCTTCCTCACCCGTGAATTTCGCGATGAAGCAGTTCGCGCCGCCACTGAAATCATTGCCCAAACGCGCACGCCTGCTTTCGCCGCGCATGCTGCATCTGCCATTCCGGCCGGCTGGGAAGTACCGAACGAATCGGCGCACCCTGATTTCCTGATCGTTGACCTGGGCATTTGCGATGTCGGGGGACGTTTGTCCCCGCGACTGATCGAGCTGCAAGCGTTTCCCAGCCTGTTCGGTTTTCAATTCCTGCTCCTCGGCTGCATGCGCAAGGCTTACCCGGTTATCCCGCCCGACTGGACCTCTGCCTTCGGCGGCTTGCACGACCAGGAATACATCGAGCTGCTCCGGCGAACGATCGTGGCCGACAGCAATCCCGAAAACGTGGTGCTCCTCGAAATCGACCCGGAGCATCAGAAAACGCGCATTGATTTCGCCTGCACCGCATCGCTGTTCGGTACGCCGATTGTTTCGCTTGCTACGGTAAAGAAGCGCGGCCGCAGCCTCTTTTACGAGCGCGCCGGGCGCGAAGTACGGATCGAGCGCATCTACAACCGGGTGATCTTCGACGAACTCGAGCGGCGGGGCGATTTACATCTGCCATTCCGGTTCCAGGACGAACTTGATGTCACCTGGGTGACGCACCCGAATTGGTACTATCGGATCAGCAAACATTCGCTTCCGTTTTTGAAGACGGAGCACACCTCGCTCGCGTTCTTTGCGGACGAATTTCCCGCGAGCGAATCAATCGCCGATTACGTACTCAAGCCGCTCTACTCGTTTGCCGGTTTGGGCGTGGAAATGGAACCTACGCGTGAAAAGCTGGCCGCGTTGCCCAACCCGCACCAATGGATTCTGCAAAGGAAAGTTGAGTACGGCGCGTTTTTACCAGCACCGGACGGTGCACGCTCGAAGGCTGAGCTGCGCATGATGTTTGTCTGGCCGCAATCTGACAAGAATCCGACGCTGGTGAACAATCTGGTGCGGATGAGCCAGGGCAAAATGATGGGCGTCAATTTTAACAAGGAAAAAACCTGGGTGGGCTCGAGCATCGCCCTGCACGAACGCGAGACCTAACGAGTTATATGCGAGACGAATATTCCTGGATTGAAATGTGCCCCGGCATTCGGCGTCGCACGCATGCTCACGGCCGGACCATGTACCAACAGATCGCTGAGCTCGACGCCGGAAGTACCATGCCGGCGCATTCGCATCCGCACGAACAGATCGTGCACATTCTTTCCGGGCGCATGAAACTCATCGTCGATGGGATCGCCCATGAGCTGAAGACCGGCGACTCGTTTTATCTGCCGAGTAACGTCGCGCACGGTGTGGAGACAATCGAGAGCACGCGCGTACTCGATACCTTCAGCCCGCCGCGCGAGGATTATCTCGCAGCCGACGAGTCATCTCGGGATGCGGATGTTCAGGACTGAAGCTCGGCGTTCGTCTCGCTAAAGGCGTTCGCCGCAAAATCCAGGTCCTCCCGCGAATGGGCGGCGCTAACCTGCGTGCGCACGCGCGCGGTGCCGTGCGGCACGACGGGATAAAAGAAGCCGATGACGTACACGCCTTTCTCCAGCATGCGCGCGGCGAATTTCTGCGACCTGGCGGCGTCGCCAATCATGATCGGCACAATCGGATGCATGCCGGCCTTGATCGTCAGTCCGCGTTTCGTTAGCTCGGCGCGAAAATGCTTTGTGTTCTCCTCGAGTGTGTCGCGCAGCTCGGTAGAGGCGGTGAGCAACTCGAGCGCTTTCAACGTCGCCGCCACGATATGCGGCGCCACACTGTTCGAGAAAAGATACGGTCGCGAGCGTTGCCGCAGCAGCTCAACGATGTGCCTGCGCCCGCTGGTAAAACCGCCGCTCGCGCCGCCAAGCGCTTTGCCGAGCGTGCCCGTGATGATGTCAATCCGGCCCATTACCTCGCGGTACTCATGCGTGCCACGGCCGCGTTTCCCCAGGAAGCCCGTGGCGTGCGCATCATCAATCATGGTGAGCGCGCCGTACTTATCGGCCAGGGCACAGATCGCGCCGAGATCCGCGATTGTTCCGTCCATGGAAAAACAGCCATCGGTCGCGATCAGTTTTACGGGCGCATCTTTCGCCTCGCGCAACTTCGCTTCGAGATCGGCCATGTCGTTGTGCCTGTAGCGGAAGCGCTGCGCCTTACAGAGCCGGATGCCGTCGATGATCGAGGCGTGATTTAATTCATCCGAGATAACGGCGTCCTTCTCGCCGAGCAGCGTCTCGAATAAGCCGCCGTTCGCGTCGAAGGCGCTCGGGTACAGGATCGTGTCTTCGGTGCCGAGGAACTTCGTCAACGCGTCTTCCAGCTCCTTGTGAATGTCCTGCGTGCCGCAGATGAAACGGACGCTGGCCATGCCGAAACCATGCGTGTCGAGCGCCTCTTTCGCGGCAGCGATGAGCGCCGGGTGATCAGCCAAACCAAGATAATTATTCGCGCACATATTCAGCACGCGTTTGCCATCAGCCACCGCGATGTGCGCGTCCTGCGGCGTGGTGATGACGCGCTCCGTTTTGTACAAACCCTGCGCTTTGATGTCGTCGAGGGTGCGCGTGAGTTGCTGATCGAATTGGGCGAGCATGCGGCAATCTCCGCGTGAACGTGGCGCGATGCAAAAAGCGCCGGCTGAGTACGGGCGTGGAGAAGCGGTGGAAAAAAGAAGAGGCTTGCGCTTGTGAATAACTGGTGAATAACTTCGCTCCATTCCGGGATGATCGAACGCGCGCAGTTCCATCTGCTCGTCTCGCTCGCGCTCGCGTGCGTGCTGGCCATTCTTCTCTCTTCGTGCGGCACAACGACGGTTTCACGCTCTTTGCCGCCGTACGAGCCGCCAATTGCCAGGGCGAATTTGCAGACGGTGCACACCACGGCCTACACCGATACTGAGGCCGATCACCTTGAGTACACCAACCACAACGCGCTGGGCGGAGTACTGCACGCGGCAAGCGCGCCGATGCGCCGCGTGGAGGATTCGCCCCGTGCGCTACCGGTGAAAGTGGCGCTCCACGAACGCAGCGAGTACCGGATGGCATCCTATTCCGCCGGGCCGCAGCCATTCTCACTCGACGGCGACGCTGCGCCGGCGACCCGGCCCACTCACCGCGTCGAGCGCGCGCGCAAGGTCGTCGTGAAAACGCGTCACGGGCGCAAAGTTGTGGTGAAAAAAGTACAGCCGCTGGTTATTGGCAGCGCCGCGGCAGACTGGTCGCGCTGGCCAGCGGGCACGACGTTCCGTGTACTTTCCACCGGGCAGATTTACCGCGTGGACGATTACGGCTGGGCGCTGGCCGGCCGTAACACGATCGATCTGTACATGGCCACGCGCGGCGACATGGATCGCTGGGGAGCACGCGAGGAGCCGATCGAGATTCTGCGCTGGGGCGACGCCGAGGAAAGTCTGCGCCTGCTTGAGCCGCACGAAGACTATAGACACATCAAGCGCATGGTGCTCGAGCTGAAAGGGCGCGAGCAGGAAGCAGCGCAATTACACTGACGCGGGCTTTCCGGCTTCGAGCATTCGCACGCGCTGGTCGGCGTAGGGCAGGCGAATGGTCAGCGTCAAGCCTTTGCCCTCGGTACTTTCGATCGCGAGTTCACCGCCATGTTCGCGCACAATGCGCCGGACAATGAGCAGGCCCAAGCCTGATCCTTCCGCTTTGGTGGTATAGTACGGCTCGAAAACACGGCTGAGCGCATCCGCGGACATGCCGCCGCCGTTATCTGTGAAACTCACGCGCACGTGTGATTCATCTGCATCAGTGCGAATGCGCAAAATGCCGCGGCTTTTCATCGCCTCAAAACTGTTCTTGATGATGTTGTAGAACGCCTGCTTCATCTGGTCGCGATCCAGCTGGAGCAGCGGCAGGTCCGGGCGCAGCTCCGTTTCCACCACGATGTCGCGCGAGCCAATTTCCGGCCCGAAGAATTGCACGGCTTCCTCCACCAGCGCATTGATGTTCTCCGGTTTTAACTGCGGCTTGGACGGACGAATGGCCCGCAGGAACTGGGTCACGATGGAATCCAGCCGGCTGATCTCGCCGCGCGCTATGTCGATCGATTCCTGCAACTGCCCTCGCGGGCGGCCCTCCGGTTTGCGCACCTCGCGCTCCATCAGCTGAAGGTGGATGTTCAATGAGTTCAGCGGGTTCCCGATCTCGTGCGCGACGCCCGCGGCGAGCAGCGTGAGCGCATTGAGCCGCTCGCCTTCCAGCGCCTTCTCCGCGCTGCGCCGGCTCTCCGTGATGTCGCGCAAAATGATCGCGTATCCGACTTGGCCTGCTGCGCCGTCGCTGTCCGCATCCCGATGCTCGATCACCAGCGGCACTATGTAGAAGTTGATGAACCTGTTTGCCGGATAAAAAATCTCGAGGTCACGCGTGACGGGACCGCCGCTGCGCGTCAACGACTGCCAGTCGAGGCCGCGGACACGTTCGTCCAGGCGCTTGCCGACGGAATCGTGGCCGTCAAGGCCAAACAGCTCGCACGCGCCGTCGTTTAAGTACGTAATCCGGCCGCTCGAATCGGTGACGATGATTCCCTCCTGGATGGCGTTAAAAACCGTCTCGAGAAAACCTCTCTCCTGCGCCAGACGGAGCAGGTAATTCTGCACATCCTCCGGCCCGATTTTCCCAAGACGGGAAATGAGTTTTTCGAGGAACCCGGATTTCACGCTGGCGGCACAAGGTTATCTGTACTATCGCGAGCGGTGAGCGATTGCGCAGCATAGGCGCGAAATCGCGCATGCTGCCACATCGCCTCATTGTGCCGCACGTCAGTGCGTACCTGCTGGCTCGAGTTTCTCCCCGCCGGCCTCAGCTTCGGCGCGCTCTTTCAGTGCAGCTTTCCGGGAAAGTTTTACGCGTCCCTTGTCGTCAATGCCGATGCATTTGACCCAGACGATATCGCCCATTTTTGCCACGTCTTCCGTTTTGCGGACGCGGAAATCGGCTAGCTCCGAGATGTGTACCAGGCCGTCCTTGCCCGGAAAAACCTCGACGAACGCGCCAAATTCCTTGGTCGAAACGACGCGCCCTTGATAGGTCTGGCCAACCTCAATCTCGCGCGTCATCCCGCCGATGATTTCCTTCGCGCGCTTCATCGACTCGCCGTTGGTGGCGTAAATGTGCACCGACCCGTCGTCCTCGATGTTAATCTCGGCGCCGGTCTCCGCCACGATTCCTTTGATCGTCTTGCCGCCGGGACCGATGAGCGCGCCAATCTTCTCCGGGTTGATCTTGATTGTCTCGATGCGCGGGGCGTACTTGGAAAGCTCGGCGCGCGGTTTATCGATCGCCTGGTGCATGATCTCGAGAATCTTCATGCGCGCTTCTTTTGCGCGGTAGATTGCCTGAGCGAGGATTTCGCGGCTGACGCCGGGTAACTTTAAGTCAAGTTGGTAACCGGTCACGCCGTTCGCCGTGCCGCAAAGTTTAAAGTCCATGTCGCCGAAGTGGTCTTCCGACCCGATGATATCGGTAAGAAGTTCGTACCGCTTCAACTGCGCGCCATCGTACTCAGTCACAAGACCGATGGAAATCCCCGCGACCACATCCTTCACCGGCACGCCCGCATCCATCAGCGCGAGCATCCCGCCGCAGACGCTGGCCATGGAAGTGGAGCCGTTCGATTCCATCACTTCGCTGGAAATGCGAATGGCGTAACGGAACTCGTTCTCGCTTGGTACTACCGGCTCGAGCGAGCGCTCCGCGAGCGCGCCGTGCCCGATTTCTCGCCGGCTCGCGCCGCCGAAGCGGCCGGTTTCGCCGACGGAAAACGGCGGGAAATTGTAGTGCAGCAAAAAGCGTTTCGACTGCTCTCCACCGCCGTAGGCATCAATCATCTGCGCTTCTTCCATCGGCGCCAATGTGGCCAGGGCAAGGGCCTGCGTTTCGCCTCGCTGGAAAATAGCGGAGCCGTGCGCACGCGGGAGCACGCCTACTTCGCACGTGATCGGCCGCAAATCCTGGTAACCGCGCCCGTCCATGCGCTGGCGTTTCTCCAGCACGCTGATGCGGAACGCCTTCTTCTGTACATAATCAAATGCCTGCGAGATGGCGAACTTGTCCGCCTCCGGGTGCTTCTCGAGCACGGCTTTCTTGACCTCCTCGCGCAACGTTTCCACCGCTTTCGCGCGAGCCACTTTGCCGGGCGTGTACAGTGCGGCTTCAATGCGAGACCCAGCGACCTGGTACGCGATCTCGAGCAACTCCGGATTCACGCTCAACAGCGGCATTTCGCGTTTCGGCTTGCCCACCTGCGCGGCCAGCTCTTTCTGGATGCGGATCATCTCGCGGGCATGCACGTGCGCGAACTCGAGCGCCTTGATGAATTCCTCCTCCGGCAATTGATTTGCCGCGCCCTCGATCATGATGACGTCGTTTTCTGTGCCAACGTAAATCAGATCAAGGTCGCTCTCGATCCGCTGCGAGTGCGTCGGGTTTGCCACGAATTCGCCATTCACCCGGCCGACACGCACCGCGCCGATCGGCCCCGCAAACGGAATATCTGAAACGGTCAACGCAGCCGAAGCGCCATTGATCGCGAGAATATCGGGATCATTTTCACCGTCTGCGCTCAGCAGGATCGAAATCACCTGCGTGTCGTAAAAGTAGCCCGCCGGAAACAATGGCCGCAGCGGCCGATCCGTCATGCGCGACGTGAGCGTCTCTTTTTCCGTGGGCCGCCCCTCGCGTTTGAAATAGCCGCCCGGAATCTTGCCGGCTGCCGCCGCTTTCTCCCGGTAATCAACCGTAAGCGGGAAGAAATCCTGCCCTTCCTTGATGGTTGTGGCCGAGACCGCGCTCGCCATCACCATGGTATCGCCGCACGACACCACGACGGAACCATCCGCCAGCTTGGCGATTTTACCTGTTTCGATACTAATCTCGTGGGCGCCAATTTGCGCCGTGACCTTCTGTTGCATTGTCCTGTACTCCTGGATGTGCGAATTCCAGGCCGGTCACCCTGATTGTAGGTTTCAGCCCCGAAGCGCCGCTTCGAGTCTGAAACCTAAACTCAAGGTGCCTTTTCGGCCTGGCCTCGCGTTTATTTTTTGTGGCTCACTTTGAACTCGCGCCCCGTCGGCCAGAGGCCGACGGCTACAGCTAATGGCGCAGCTTCAGCTTCTCGATCACCTTCTTGTAGCGCTCGTTATTCGAGCGGTCGAGGTAATCAAGTAAACTGCGCCGCTGCGCGACCATCTTCAACAGCCCTCGCCGTGAAGAATGATCTTTGGCATGCGTCTTGAGGTGTTCGGTTAACTGCGCGATACGCCGCGTCAGAAGCGCTACTTGCACATCCGCGCTGCCGGTATCGTTTTCGTGTAGTTGGAACTCCGCCAACTCCGCCGTTTGCGTGTTCTCGGCCATCTAAGGCGCGCAGTCTAGCCGAACAATCCGCAACTGCAACTGTGACCTACGCCGTGACGAAAAACCTCGTGTAGATAAACAACACAATAATGGCGCCGATCACGGACATGACAAAGCCGGCCGGGTGAAACGCCGATCCTGGCTCCGGGCGCGAGAATAGTCGCGCGATCAAACCACCAACAATGCCGCCGATGATGCCGAGCAGTGTGGTCATGATGATGCCCATGTGTTGCGCCCCGGGCATGACAGCGCGCGCGATGAGACCGATCACGAACCCGACGATGATGTGCCAGATGATGTGTAGCATAGTTTTTTGCGGTTAGTTCGCGGAGAATACACAGAGCGGTTTGCCATTGACCATCCTTTTTTCTACCCGTCAGAGCACCCCCTGTTTACCTGGTTTCCCGTTCGCCGCCGTACCAAAGATCCAAGTTTGCACGCGAGGTCACCACTCGCGGGCCGCGCAGCGTGATTGCCACAAGCTGCCGCAACAGCTTCGCGGCTGAGTACAGGCGCAGCTTGCGGGCCGATGTTGTCGCCGGCTCCGGCAATAACTTGAACCCGCCAACCTTTCGCAATGCCAGCGAAAAGAAAAACTCTTCCGCCGCGAAGTAGTTCTCATCGAACCCGCCGATGAGGTCGAAATTAGTTCGAGTAGTAAACAGAAACGCGCCCGCGCCGAGCCGCAGAAGACGAAAGTAAAGCAGCGTGAACATCGCAAAGAATGGTCTGACCCATGAAGGAACCTTACGATCAAAGCGGAGCCACGCGCCGCCACCGGCAATCCCACCCGCGAGCGTTCGCAGCACCCCGGTTACATGGGCGGAGCTGATGTGCGTATCCGCATCGACAAAAACCAGCACGTTGCCACGCGCCGCTCGCGCGCCGGCATTCCGTGCCGCCGCGATTTGCCGCCGCTGAATGTCAACAATCCGCGCGCCGAGCTGGCGAGCGACTTCCCGCGTTTGATCAGTCGAGCCGTCATTCACCACGACGACCTCGTAAGTACAACCAGCTTCCTGCGCCGCACGTGCGATGCACCGCAGCGTCGCTGGCAATTCCCGTTCCTCGTTGTATGCGGGGACCACAAACGAAACAGCCGGTACGCGCTCCTCTGTACTCACTCCGGCAATAGATCCGCGCCGGCGGCGTCGAACGCTTCGCTCATGTTCGGCAGCTCGCGATAGTTACGCAGCAACCTGCCCCAGACCTTCGTAGGTTTCCTCGACCACGTGATCGACTACTGCTTTCATGTTCTGCGTAGCATTCCACGCGGCAAGCTGCCGGTCAGCCCCTGTTCCCTCCCGTAAAATTCGCTCGATATGCTGCATTTCTCGCTCGCTGCCGAGCTCACGTACTTCGGCGGCGATGAATTCGAGTAGTTCGTTGATCAGCGACCGGGTTTCCGCTTCCGATTCCTTACCGAAATCGATCATTCGACCATCAATCCCGTAGCGGGAAGCTCGCCACCTGTTTTCATCAAGTAAACGCCGGCGGTAAATGCGGAAGGTAGTATTCTGCCGCAGTAGCTTGAACAAGCGTGCGACGATTGCCTGAATAAGCGCGGCAATCGCCAGGGTGTCATCTACTCGCGACTGCGCATCGCAGACTCGTACTTCAAGCGTGTCAAAAAACGGATGCAGCCGAATGTCCCACCAGATCTTCTTGGCGTTATCAATGCAGCCGGTCTTAACCAATAACTTGCAGTAGTCCTCGTACTCAGAAAGTGACTCAAAGGAATCTGGAATACCTGTGCGCGGAAACCGCTCAAACACTTTTAAACGGTAGCCCTTGAGCCCTGTGTCGTGTCCAACCCAGAAAGGAGAGTTAACGGAAAGCGCATAGATATGAGGCAGGAAATACCGCGCCTGGTTCATCACGTGGATAGCTGATTCCCGGTCAGGTATTCCCACGTGGACATGAAGCCCGAAGATAAGATTGGCACGTGCGAGTAGCTGCATGTCGCGCACAATCTCCTTGTAGCGCTCGCCTTCGGTAATGAGTTGATCGCGCCAGTGTGAAAAAGGATGTGTCCCGAGCGAGGCGATGCGCAGGCCACTGCGGTTCGCCAGCGCGGCGAGATCACTGCGAAGCTTTGTCACGTGCCGCCGGGCATCTGCGATGTCCCGGCAAATCTCGGTCCCGAGCTCAACCACCGACTGGTGCATCTCGGGCTTAATCTGTTCCTTCAGCGTCACCTTGCCGCCTTCAAGGATCTCCTGAATGTGCGAGCGAAGCTCGCGTGTGGCCGGGTCGATGATGGCGAACTCTTCCTCGATGCCGAGAGTGAAGACGTGCTCCTTTGGCTTCATCGCTCTGCCAGTCTCGCGCTGGCAACGAGGGTTGTCATCCCGAGTGGAAAAAAAAAGTACTCAATCTATGCGTAAATGTGCACGACAATTTTGTGAAAGCCGGTGATCCCGGAAGTGAATTCCCGATCTTCTTCAAATTCCTGCACGTCGCCCTGCCCGTCAGTGGCGCGGACGACCAACACGTAGTCCCCGGATTCATCCGGCTTCCATTCGTATCGCCACAAGGCCCATGTTAGTTTTGTGCCGGAATAGGTTATTGTAGCGTCGTCCCAGCTTTCGGCGTCATCTGTACTTAGTTCTACTTGTGAAATGCCGCGGTCACCGCCGAAAGCCACACCTTTTACCACGACACCTTTCTGGGACAGCTCAGCAAGCTTGTACCAGCTCTCGTTAGCCGGTAAATCGATTCGCGATCGCGTAGGCACAATAAAGTCCGGCCCCCAGCCTTGTTCTTCGTAGAAACCTTTCGCGTCTCGACCCGTGACTTCAATGCGCGTCAGCCATTTCACATGTTTTTCGCCGAAGTAACCGGGCACAATGGCGCGCGCAGGGAAACCGTGGCGATCCGGCAACCGCTCGCCATTCATCTCAAACGCGATCATGGTTGTCGATTCAAGGGCCTTCTCCAGCGGAACCGTATCGGTGTAATTATCGACGCCGTATAGTTTCACGCGCGCCGCGCCCGGCAGCGGACCGGCCGCTTGTAACAAATCCGGCATGGCCACGCCGCGCCAGATCGCGTTACTCATCAAGCCGGCATCGAGTCCGTTACTGATACACATTAACGTGGTCTCCTGGTCGATCATGCCCATCGCCTGCAAGTCCTGCATCCGGTAGGTGCGCGGGTTCTGGACGAGACCGCAGATTTCGAGATGCCATAGGCCTTCGTTAACGCGCGGGTCAACTACGTTCTTAGTTACGCAATAGAACTGGTCGTTCGGCGTGATTGGTTGCACGGCCGGACCTTTGTACTGAGTACCGTCATAGCTAAACGTCGCTATCGTGAATAGCTTTCGGGCGATAGCTGCGACGCCGCCGGTAAGTAAAAGACCTGCGGTACTTAGTAGAAACGCGCGGCGTCCGATAGCTGGCGTAAACTCGCGTGATAACTCGCTGGTTTGCGATCCGCCACTTGTCAGGAATAGATAACTAAGTACGAGCACGCGCTCGAAGATAAAAAAGCAAAGCGCCAGAGTTAACGAAGTAGTAATACGGGCGGCATCAATTGGCAGGCCGGCATAATGCGTGCCGAGTACGGGCCAGAGCAGAATGAGGCTAAGAACCATCGGCAGGAAAATGAAAGCAGCCGCGGTCTCGCGCCAAGGTACCGGCCGCGTCCTTTGCACCAGCGCGTAAAGCATTCCACCTATGCCACCAAGTAGAAGTTGTGCCAGCGCCGTGGAGCTAACTCCAAGCTGCTTCAAGTGGTTGTAGCCACCTACCCGCCCCATGATCCAGAAAAACGGTTTAGGCGAAATAAAAACGCTCAGCCGATCGCCCACGATGAAAAGCGGAGTGGCGATGCGCAGTTTCCACGCGAGCAAAAGCATGGCCAGGGTCATCGCCATTGCTGCAACGATTCCTGCCAGAAACCCGAGGCCAGCGGCTCCCGGTTTGTGAAGAGTGGCGCTGTGCAAACGCGTGCGGGTTTGTAGCGGTTCGTTCACCCTCTGGCCAGCGCGATTCGCGCGAAGGTGGCGATGATCCTTGCGCCGGCCAGCAACGTGCCCCGGAAGCTGCCGGATACCTTCGACACGCCGCCTGCGCGACAGCGGTGATTCACCGGAACCTCGAGAATGCGTAAGCCGGCGCGAGCAGCTTTCATCTGCATCTCAAGGTTCCAGCCGTATGTCTCCTCGCGCATGCCGAGCTGCGCCAGCGACTCGCGGCGAATGGCGCGGAACGGGCACATATCGGTGTAACGGACCCCGTAAAGCAGCCGAATGAGCAAACCGGCGAGGCATCCGGCAGTAATCTGCTGCGCGTTCATGCTGCCCCCCTCCCGTTGCCCGCGAGTACGGGAGCCGATAACGAAATCGTATTCGCCGCGCGCGATCGGATCAACCAGCGCCGGGATAAACTCAGGGCAATCGCTGCCATCGCCATCGAGAAAAACAATGACCTCGCATTCGGGCGCAACGGCCGCGACACCGGCGGCGCAGGCACGCCCATAGCCGCGAGGAGCGCGGGCTACGCGCGCCCCAGCAGCCCGGGCGAACTCGCTGGTGCGATCGGTACTCTCATTGTCCACGACGATGACTTCGCGAGCCGTGTTTGTACTCAGACACTCGCGTACTACGCCGGCGATCGGTTCTTCTTCGTTCAAGGCGGGAATAACGACCGACACGTTCACTGTGCCCGCTCTGCCAGTTCATTCGCGATCTGCTGGAGCATTTCGAGCCTCGCCTGCGGTGGCCGCTCGCCGCCCCGCGAAAGCGTGACGTAAAACTCATGTCCGGACGTGGGGTGAAAGGCCAGCTCTTTAAGTTGAATCAACTCGAGGTCTAACAAATCACGAACCAAAAGCCGAAACGATGTGGGCGTGAAACACCATTCGTGGATATCGAGGTAAGCGGTCTTTTCGGTCATGGCCCGCTTCGCCTCGCCCACGGAATGCCGCAGCGCGTACTCGCCGGTTTCGCCTTTGCTCCAGCCAAGGCGGCCTCCTTTTTGCACCACGTCGAGAAAGTACTCGGCTGCGCTGCCGGCAGAGTGGGCGCGCCGCCCCGTTTGCGCGGCATCGATGACACGGCCCAGCGAGCTGGGCGCACGAAAATGATCAAAGCACCAGCGCATATCGGGAATGGCGAGGGAGAGTACGCCGTCCGATTTCAAGAGCGCGTCGCAATCGTTCAGGAACCCAACGAGGTCCGTACTATGCTCGATGACGTGCGAAGCGATGATCCAATCATAAGTACAAGTGCGCCCGACAAGCTCTGGGAAAGGGCGACCGTCCCAGATGAAATCCACCGGCTCGATTTTCGTGAGATCGACGCCGTGCTCGCGGTACTTTTCGATCAACTGCTCGCGACTGGCGTGGTCGAGGACATGGACATGGAACCCGGCTGCTTTGGGCGCGATGGGCGCATGCGCCGGGCCGATCTCGAGCCCAAGGCCATGCCGCTTCACATGAGCAAGGATAATCTCATCGCGGTTCGTTGCGCGTGTGGAGCTCACGAGGGCTGCTTGACGGCGCGATGCACGATCCCTTTTTTGCGCAGAATGTCCGCCGCTTCGCTGAAGTAATCCCGCACGTCGCTTTGCGAGCGAATCCAATCGAGGTAGCGGCGGATACCTTCGGCAAGATCAACCTGCGGAGTGTACCCGGCCGCCCGAATACGTTCGGTGCCGCTGGTGAGATGCCGCATCTCTCCGGGACGAAATTCGCCGTTCGTTTCGGGCTCGATCTGAATGCCGAGCGCGCCGGAAATCTGCGCGGCGATCTGGCGAATCGGCACGCCTTTGCCGCTGCCGACGTTCACCGGCAGGCCGTCGAGTGCGCCTGTCGTCGCCGCGAGTAGATTTGCGCGGGCGATGTCTTCCACAAAGGAGAAATCGCGCGTTTGTTCGCCGTCTTCGTAAAGTACGGGCGGCAGGTCATTGAGCAGTCGTGTGCAGAAAATCGCAATCACGCCCGTGTAAGGATTGAAGATCGATTGTCGCGGGCCGTAAGTACACGAATAACGCAGCGCGACGGTGGGGATGCCGACCTGTTTTCCCCATAGGAGCACCAGCTTTTCCTGGTCAACTTTGGTGAGCCCGTAAACGGTCTCGCCGCCGACTGGCGCGTTTTCTGGCGTAGGCACGCTGCGCGTCCCCTGATCGCAAAACGGGCAATGAACAGACCAATCTCCACGGCGCAGTTGCTCGATCGGGCGCACAGCCGGAAAAACCAGCCCGTGGCGCGCGCACTCGCCCGCCCCTTCACTGTAAACCGCCTGCGAGCTGGCCACGATCACCTTCTTTATCGGCAAGTTTTTCTCACGAATGACTTCGAGCATCTGCGCTGTGCCGAACGAATTTACCTGCACGTACTTGGCAATTTCCGGCATGTACCCGCCGTAGGCTGCCTGATGGAAAACGGTGTCGATCCCGTCCAGTGCAGCTTCCATGACCCCGCGATCTCGCACGTCACCTTCGGCAAACTCAGCGCGCTCGTTGAGCCAGCCCGGCTTGCCGCGCTTATGCGTGTTCCGCTCCAGATTATCGAGGATGCGGACCTGCCATCCTTCCCGTACGAGCAGGTCCGTCAGGTGCGAGCCGATCAATCCCGCGCCGCCGGTGACAAGCGCACGTTTGCCGTTGGCGCTGTTGTGCATTGAACGTGTTGTTGTAAAAGGGGGCGCTATCGCGCGCAAATGGGATTTCGACGATACGCGGCAGGAACACCGCCGCTATTCCGGCCAAATTCTTTCGCGACCTTCGGACGCGATCAACTGCTCGAGGAGCTCTTTCGTGGCCGGCGCAGTGGCGCTGCCCCCGTGTTCCAGCAGCTCGTGACAAAGTCGGCTGAGACTCGCCGCGTCATCGACGTCGGAGAACGGGGGCAGCATTTCGACCTTCAGCTTGCTTTCCCTCGCACGTTCCAGCGTCTGCTCGAGTACGCACGGCGTGCTCCAGTCGATTTCGCGGAAAAGCCGCGGGCAGAGTCGTTGCATTCCGATGAGGTAATAGCCACCGTCATGTGACGGCCCGATGACGATGCGGTCATGGCCGAGCTTCTCGACAGCAGCGGCAAACACGGACGCCGGCACGGTGGGACTGTCGGAATCAATGAGGCAACAGGCGCGAAACCCGGCTCCGAGCAAGTCGCTCACCGCATTGTGCAGCCGCTCGCCGAAAGCGTCGCCGCGTTGCGGGATGAAATAGAAGTCCGGCGGCAGGATTCCATCGTAAGCTGATACGCTGCTCGCGGGGGTGAACACCGCGACGCCTTGGGCCGCGGCGCCTGCGGAGCTGATTGCGCTCGCCGTGTCGCGCAATAAACAAACGTTAAGCGCTGCTGCTTCCATGGCCGTGAGCGGCGGCTGCAACCGCGTCTTTACCATACCGGGAACGGGCGCCTTGGTCATGATGCCGAGCGCGCAGAACCCGGGCGGAACCTGATCCGGAACGCCGACCTTTAGCAGACGAGGCATGGCCGCGCTCTTTTCGTCAGCGCCGGGCCAGCGTCAACCTTTTTGGCAGACCGCGTACTGATAGCGGCCGGCGCGCCAGAGATCGACTTGCGCCCATGGCTGCGTCTTGACTAAGGCACGGAATTGATCGCGCGAGAGCACTGTTGCGTTTGTCGGTTCCCGGTACTCGCCCCAGTAGCCGCTTAAGCGGGCAAGGAGCCGCATCACCATTAACGGAATTGACGCGGACATGGCAAAGCGCGGTTCGGCAATGAAGCATTTGCCGCCTGGACTGAGTACACGGAAAATCTCGGCGACGCCGCGCTCACGCCGTGGAAGTACAGTGAAAAGGCGGGATGCGATCACAGCATTGAAAGCGTCGGCTGGCTGGGCGAGATCAAGCACATTTCCGCGCTCGAATCGGCAGTTTGGCACGCGGCATTGGCGCGCTTTGTCACGTGCGTACTCGAGCTGGCGCTTGGAGCTGTCGATCCCGGTGACGTTCGCCCTTGGAAAACGCGCTGCCAGTGTTCGCGAGTAAAAACCGGGCCCGCAGCCGAGTTCGAGGATTTCCGTGCGAGGCGGCGGCTGACCTTGCGGCCACAATTTGCGAACGATCCGGTGAGTATCATCCCGGAAAACTTTTTCCCGGCAGAAAATGTAGATCCAGGCAAAACGCTCGAACAGGCTCTCCGCGGGCTGCGAGTCGAGTCCTGATCGCCGGGACGGTGCGACGACGGAAGGGGCGGGCGGCGTCAGCGGCTTGGCGACGGGGTTCATGCTCGGAGCGAGTTGTACACCGGATGGTTCTGATTGTTTAATTTACGTCCAATGAATTCTTCACCTTCTGCTGGCGAATAACTCTGCCGCACCCGCCGTTGCTCCCGGGCGTGAACAACAAACCTGAGGCTGTGAACAACACCAGCACTGCTGCTCATTATCCGTGGCACTCCGGAAGCCAGACGCTTCTTGTTAAGAGTTATTCGAAGTTGTTGGCTTCTTGTTGCGCAATCGGTTAACAGCATCTGCGTGAAAGCTTCGTCAGTCGTGCGCGCATTGGTCGTCGGTTCTTCCGTCCTCCTCCTGCTGGCGCCTCGTGCAATGGCGAGAGAACCCGTCACACTCGCGGATGTACAGCGGGTCCTTGCGGGGAAAAAGTTCGTTGATCTCACCCATGCGTTTGCTCCCGGGATCCCGCACTGGCCCGGATTTCCCGATGAGCAGCGCAAGACCATTTACTGGTACGACAAACAGCCGGGCATGATGGGCGACGGGTTCTTCGCTGAAGTTTTCACGCATGTCGGGCAATGGGGCACGCACGTCGATCCGCCGGCGCATTTCCATAAAGGCCTGCGCACAGTCGACCAGATCGAACCCAGGGAAATGATCCTGCCGCTGGTCTGCATCGATGTGCATGAGGAATGCGCCGCCAATCCCGATTACACCCTCACGCTCGAACGCGTGCAAAAATGGGAGGGCGACCACGGTGAAATCCCCGCCGGCGCGTTTGTGGCCATGCGCAGCGATTGGTCAAAGCGCTGGCCTGATGGGGCAAAAATGGAGAACAAAGACGCGCAAGGCGTCGCCCATTATCCCGGCTGGAGTTTGCCAGTGCTGAAGTTGCTTTACGAACAACGCAAGATCACCGCCTCCGGCCACGAGACTACCGATACCGATCCAGGCCTCGCCACGACGAAAGACGATTACACCCTCGAGAGCTACGTCCTCGGTACTAACCATTACCAGATCGAGCTGCTGGCCAATCTCGACCAGGTGCCCGAATCAGGCGCGCTCATCGTGGCCGCGTTCCCGAAGCCAAAAGGCGGCTCGGGATTTCCCGCGCGCGTTTTTGCCATTCTCCCCTGAAGCGCGGCGAGTTTGTGGTCGCGCGAGAGAAGCGGCTGTTGTGGTCCGCGCTTGGCATCTACGCCGTCGCGGCGGCCGTTTTCGGGACGGCGCAGGCCGGTTTCGTGAATGCGGACTTTGTCGCTTATGCCACAATCGCGCACCGCTGGCAGGAACACCAGCCCACAATCTCTGGCTGCTGGTCACCGCTGTTTTCGTGGATGCTGACACCGCTTATTTCCGTCGGCATTAATGATCTGCTCGCCGGCCGTTTTCTCCTTGTCGGTTTCGGCGCAATTTACGTTGCCGCTG
This sequence comes from Verrucomicrobiota bacterium, assembly GCA_019244415.1. GTDB lineage: Bacteria > Verrucomicrobiota > Verrucomicrobiia > Chthoniobacterales > UBA10450 > AV69. The sequence goes on from JAFASN010000130.1 coordinate 18,439, forward strand.
TACTCACCTTTGCCGGGCGGGTTTTGCCGGAAGGAATGCCGGCACGATTCGCCGTAATGTCAGGGACGGTTGCCTGCGCGATTTTGCAGGCGACGCTCTGGGCAAATTACCTCCTCGATCCCGACCTCATCGCCTGCGCATTATTCTTTTGTTATCTCACATTGAGCCGTGCTGGTCTCGAACGCGAGAGCAAGGCTCTTTTTGCAGGCGTCGCGGGCGGTATGGCGTTTCTGGCCAAAGCGTACTTTCTGCCGTTCATTCTGGTACACGCTCTCTTGCTTCGCGTGTTTTCGCGCAGCAGCTTCCCGAAATTTTTAGCCGGAATGCTAGCCATCGCATTGCCGTGGATCGTCGTACTCAGCGTTCAGTACCATCACTTCACGGTTTCCACGGCGGGCGCTTCCAATCACGCCAATCTTAGCCCTGCAAATTACGGCCGAAATTTGCTCTGGAAACCGGGCCTCGTGCGCGACTACATCATCGATCCGCGGCTCGGGCCGGATTGGTCGCCATTCCATGACCGGGCGCACCTGCAACATCAGGCAGGCCTCATCGGGAAAAACGTATTCGACAGCATCTCACAAATCGCTCCCTGGCTTCTCCTGGTGATAATCGCGATCGCCTCACTTGTACTCAGCGGCGGCCGACGACAAGAGCGGAACGGTGCATTGCGAGGAGTGGTCGCGCGAAGCGTTATCACCGCCGTACTCTCGGCAGCAGGCTACTGGCTTGTGCAAATCCAGCCGCGGTACTTTGCGCCAGTGGCGGCACCACTTCTCTGTCTCGCAGGGCTGGCGTGCTTCGCGCGCGCGGCGCAGCGACTTCGGCTCGCATTAACACCAACCATGGCATTCATCATCGTCGGCGCCTTCTCGGTTCAGGATGGTTACAGGCTCGTCCAGACCGCAACGCGCCATCCGCAATCACATTACCTTCCTGAGTACGGCAAAATTGCCGCGCAAATCCAGGAATTTGGCGGGCTCGATCATCTCGTCGCCTGCAATCGGTGGCACGATGGGCTGATCGTCGCCTACGCAGCAAATCGCGTCGGCGAGTACTTGGGAACTCCAAACCCCCGCACAAACCAAAGCATCCAGCAACAGCTCGAATCCGCTCGCGCCGCCAGTTACATTCGCTGGGCCAATCCCGCCGCCAGTCCATCAGCCTTGCCGCCGGTGGATCAGTTTGTTCCAGGAGCGCCGTGGCATCGAATGGTCACGTTCGCGAATCCGGCGAACGCGGCTGAGCAGATCGAGTTCTACACGCGTGGTGCGTTGACCGAAGGCCATTGACAGCTTAATCCGGCAAGACGGCATGAATCTGCTCGAAGAACTCGAGGAACGCATCATTTGCGGTGACGGTGCCATGGGCACGCTGTTGCTCGACCAAGGCCTCCCGGTGGAGAGTTGCCTCGAAGAGATTTGCGTCAGTGACCCTGACCGGGTGCTCCGTATCCACGAAGATTACATCGCCGCCGGTGCGCGTGTGATTGAAACAGACAGCTTCGGGGCGAATGCGGTCCGCCTGAGGCGATTTGGGTTTGAACACCGAGTACGCGAATTTAACACCGCGGCGGCGAAACTGGCGACGCAAGCCGCCGCGGGAAAGGACATCTGCGTCGCTGGGAGCGTCGGGCCACTAGGTCTCAGTGCGATCGAGGCGGAAGCGCGCGGAATTGATCGGGCACATTGCTTTCACGAGCAGATCGAGGCGCTCCTCGCAGGCGGGGTGAACGCGATATTTCTCGAGACGTTCATGGACGAAAGCGAAATGGAGATCGCACTGGCGGCGAAAAACTCGCTGAGCGATTGCACCACCATTTGCACGTTCGCGTGCGAGCCGGAGGGACGTCTTGCATCGGGCGCGCCCATCGCCACGGCTTTCGCGAAACTGCGCGCGAATGGTGCGCATATCACCGGCGCAAATTGCATGAACGGCCCGAACGGCATGGTCCAGCTCTTCCGGCACATTCCGCTCGCCGGTTATCTCGCGGCCTACCCAAACGCCGGCTATCCAAAGTACACGGACGGACGGTTCACCTATCACGCCGCGCCGGAGTATTTTGCGCAAGCCGCGCGCGAGTTGGCTGGGCAGGGCGCCCGCCTCATTGGCGGCTGTTGCGGCACGAACCCCCGGGCCGTCGCCGCCATCGCGCGTGCGATCGCGGCGCTTGCTCCGGTAAAGTCGAAGCCGGTCCAAGTCGTAGAGACGGCGCCTTCCGTACAGCAGAAGGTCTCGGCACAGGAAGAGGAAAGCCTGCTCGACAAAATCGCCGCTGGAAAACGCATCGTTATTTGTGAGCTTGACCCGCCGAAAACGCTCTCGCTTGACCGGTACTTCTGCGGTGCTCAGCAGCTCATGCAAGCCGGTTGCGATGCCATTACGCTGGCTGACAACTCTTTAGCCATATTGCGAGTGAGCAATCTCGCGATTGGCGCAATGCTCAAAGAGCGCTTCGGCATCACGCCTTTGCTTCATCTGAGTTGCCGTGACAAGAATGTGCTCGGCCTTCAGAGTGAGCTGCTCGGGATGGCCGCACTCGGCATGCGCCATGTACTACCGCTGACCGGCGATCCCGCGCGCGTTGGCGATCACCCGAACGCCGCTTCCGTCTACGATGTGAATTCGATCGAGCTGATTTCAATCATCCGCAAATTGAATGAGGGATTCACGCACGCAGGCAAATCGCTCAAGACGCAAACGCGATTTGTCACTGGTTGCACGTTTAACCCGAATGCACGAAACATGGACGCTCAGGTGGATCGTCTCGAACGGAAAGTCGCCGCCGGCGCCGCCTTTGCCATGACCCAGCCGGTCTTTGAGCCCGCTCTCGTGGAGCAGACGAAAACACGCACGGCACACTTACGCATCCCGGTCTTTATCGGCGTGTGGCCGTTGCGAAGTGCAAAACAGGCTAATTTTCTCCACAACGAAGTACCGGGCATTGTTTTGCCGGAGAAGGTGCGGGCCAGGATGAACCAGCAAAGTCCTGAGGCGGAGCAAGCGACGGGCCTCGCGATTGCCGAGGAGATGATCACCGCTATCGGAAACGAATTCCCGGGCGTATATCTCATCACGCCATTCCTGCACTTTGAATCGACCTGTCACCTGGCGAAAATGGCGCGACAGCAGCAGCCCTCGACGGAGCCAGCAGCGACCTAAAACTCTCGTGTGACTGACGCTGACGTTATCATAATTGGCAGCGGCCACGCGGGCATCGAAGCGGCACTCGCAGCCGCGCGGCTCGGCTGCGACACGGTCGTACTTACGCAAAATCTCGATACCGTCGGACAGATGTCGTGCAACCCGGCAATCGGCGGGTCAGCGAAAAGCCATATCGTAGGGGAGATCGACGCGCTCGGTGGTGCTATGGCGTTGAACGCTGATGCCACCGGGATTCAGTTTCGCGTTTTGAACAAGAGCAAAGGCCCGGCGGTTTGGGCAAAGAGGGTCCAATGCGACAAAAAGGCGTACCAGTACCGACTGAAAGCGGTCCTCGAGCGAACGCCCGGTGTCCGACTACTGCAAAGCACTGTGACGCGTCTCTTGTGCGACGGCGCGAGAGTAGTCGGAGTTTCGACTGACCTTGGCATTGACTTGCTCGCCGGCGCTGTCGTCGTCACGGCGGGAACTTTCCTAGGCGCGCTGCTGCACGTCGGTGACCAATCGAAATCGGGCGGACGTATGGCGGACGCCAGCTCGAACCTGAGCGACAGCTTGCGGGGGCTCGGGCTCGAAAGCGGGCGGTTCAAAACAGGAACACCTTGCCGTGTGCGTCGTGGGTCGATTGATTTTGCCGGGTTGCAAATTCAAGCCGGAGACGAACCGGCGCCGCGCTTATCGCAGGCGGTGGATTTTCGGCGCGAGGACGACGTTTTCACGTTGAATTTTGACAATCATGGCGTGTTCCACGTGGAACAAATCCCATGCTGGCTCACGCACACGACGCGCCAAACGGCCGAGATCATCCGCGCAAATTTGCATCGCTCGCCCTTATTTCAACGACGGATCCAGGGTACGGGCACCCGGTACTGCCCGTCCATCGAAGATAAAATTGTTCGCTTCGCCGAACGCGAATCTCATCACATTTTTCTTGAACCCGAGGGGAGGCACTCCGAGGAAATCTACGTCAACGGACTCTCTACCAGCCTGCCGTTTGATGTCCAAATCGCCTTACTCAGGACGATTCCAGGTATGTACTCAGCTGAAATCGTGCGACCGGGGTACGCGGTTGAGTACGATTTTTTCCCGCCGACAGAGTTGAAGCGAACGCTAGAAACGAAGCGCATCGAGCGCCTATATCTCGCAGGGCAGGTGAATGGCACATCCGGGTACGAGGAAGCGGCCGGCCAGGGGCTCGTGGCGGGCATTAATGCAGCCCTAAAGACACAAGGGCGCGGAGAATTCACGCTGGCTCGAGAAACGAGTTACATCGGAGTGATGATCGATGACCTTGTCACACGGGGAACTGACGAGCCGTACCGCATGTTCACAAGCCGGGCGGAGAACCGGCTGAATTTGCGGCAAGATAATGCTGACCTGAGACTCACGGAACTAGGAGCGAGCATTGGCCTCGTCGATTCCGACCGGCTCACACGTTTCCGCGCCAAACGCGAGGAGATAACGCGCGTTCAGGCCAAAGCCGATGCGCTTCACGTGAACGGAAAAGCACTACTCGCAGCGATGCGCTCGCCCGAGTTCCGGCTCGGTGATCTGCCTGCGGAAATACGCGCTCAGGCTTCCGATGACGTCTGGCGGCATCTTTGGATCGAGAGCCGCTACGCCGGGTACATCGCTCGCCAGACAAGCGCCCGGCCCGAAGAACGAATGTTGATACCGGGTTCAGTGGATCTCACGCGCGCTCCAGGACTTCGTAACGAGACGCGTGAAAAGCTCGCTTTGCTTAAGCCGAGTTCATGGACCGAAGCAGCGCGAATCCCTGGGTTGACAGCAGCCGATCTCGCAATCCTTCAAGTCTGGATACGGAAGCACAGTTGTTGAAATACCTAGTACTCAGCTCTGTCGCGGCGTACCTTGTTGGCTCGATCCCCTTCGGGTATTTAGCCGGGCGATGTGCCGGAATCGATGTACGCCAGCATGGAAGTGGTAACATCGGTGCTACTAACGTTTTACGCGTTCTTGGAAAGCAGTATGGATATAGTGTCTTCGCAGCTGACACTCTCAAGGGTTTTTTACCGGTCCGGTTCGCGCTTTGGCTCGGTCACGCCGGCGGCGCTCCGGTGTACTTTGGCATCGTTGCGGCGGTATGCGCCGTGTTGGGGCACTCGTTTCCGGTTTGGCTCCGCTTTCGCGGCGGGAAGGGAGTAGCGACTTCCGCCGGCGCCTGCTTTGGACTGCTTCCGCTTGAGACGGCAATCTGCGCGGCGGTTTGGATCATTGCATTCTTGCTTTTGCGCTACGTTTCCCTCGCCTCCATTTGCGCCGTGATTGCGCTTCCCCTGAGTACATGGCTGCTGCTGCCGCCGGTAAATACCGGCCACCGCTTACTCCTGCTTTTCAGCGTCGCGATTGCGGTTTTAGTCGTACTGCGGCATCGAGGAAACATTCGACGCCTGATTGAAGGCACTGAGCCACGGTTCTCTCGAAAGTGAAAACGACCGCAATCATCGGCGCGGGCAGCTGGGGCACAGCGCTGGCGGCGTTATGGGCAAAGGACGGGCGGCCAATTACGATTTGGGGAAAGCGTCCGGAGCTGATGGCCTCAATGCTGCGTACGCGCGAGAACGCCGATTATTTGCCCGGCGTTCGCATTCCTAAGAACATCCAGCCAACCAGCGATTTCGCTGATTGTTCCGGTGCCGAGCTGCTCGTATTCGTCACACCATCGATGGCTCTCCGGCAGATTGCGGCGAGCGTGCGCGCGGCCGGCGTTCGCTCAGGCGCGACGTTGCTCAGCTGCACGAAAGGGATCGAACATGGCAGCGGAAAACGGATGAGCGAAATTCTCGAGGACGTATTTCCGGGCCATGCAATCGCCGTACTTTCCGGGCCGAACCTGGCCATCGAAGTCGCGCGCGGATTACCCACCGCCACAGTGATCGGATGCGCGCACGAAAGCTGCGCAAAAGAATTGCAGAGTTTCCTCGGCAGCGAGCTGTTCCGCGTTTACACGAGTACAGACCTCGTCAGCATCGAACTCGGGGGCGCGTTGAAAAATGTCTTCGCGCTTCCCGCGGGTGTCGTGGACGGTCTGAGTCTCGGCGATAATTCCAAAGCGGCACTCGTGACGCGCTGCATGGCTGAGATGTTGCGGCTCGGCACCGCGATGGGCGGAAACGCACGCACGTTTTACGGGTTAAGCGGCGCGGGCGATCTGATTGCCACCTGTTTCAGCCAGCACAGCCGCAATCGACGCGTCGGTGAACGGCTTGGGCGGGCGGAAACGCTGGCCCAAATCCAAGCCGATATGCAGATGGTGGCGGAGGGAATTCCGACGGCGAAAAGCGCTTATGAGTGCGCGCGCCGCCTGGGCGTTGACACACCGATCATAGACCAGGTTTACGCGGTGCTCTACGAAGACAAACCGCTTTTGTTCGCCATGCAGGAACTGCTCGGGCGCGATCCCAAAGCCGAGCGGCTCTAAGCGGCGGACGCGTACTGCGCGAAGACCTGCCGGAGAGCTTCCGGATAGAGCGCGTGCTCGGCTTGCTGGATGCGCTTGTGCAATGAGTCGGGCGTGTCTGTTTCCAGCACCGGTACTTCGCGTTGAGCAATGATGTCACCATGGTCGATCAGTTCATCGACGTAATGCACGGTCACGCCGGTGATTTTTTCCCTCGCTGCAAGCGCTTGTTCCCACGCGCGCAATCCGGGGAATTTCGGAAGCAACGAAGGATGAATGTTAATGATCCGCCGAGGAAACGCGTTCAGTATCGCTTTTTTCAAGATCCGCATGAACCCGGCGAGTACGACAAACTCGGTGTTCGCTTCACGCAGTATTCTCACCAACTCCGCTTCGGCGCCTGGGTCGAGCCGAGTACGGAAATCACCTGGCGAGAGACAGGTATGCGGGACGCCGAATTCTCGCGCGATCTCCAGAATGGGCGCGTTCTTCACATCGGAAATCACCGCCACCGGCGTTGCGGCGAGCCGGCCTTCACGAACGGCTTGGAGAATTGCGCGGCAGTTTGAACCTTTGCCCGAGCCAAGGATTGCGATCTTAACCATTCCGCATCTTGTCCAGTAACGCCGTGGTGGAGTACCCCGCTTGGAACGGGATGATCTCAACCTTCGCGCCGAAGTCTGCGACCATGCGCCGTTCTTCCCGATCAAGCGAGTCGATGTTGTAATCGCCGCCTTTCACATAGATGGCCGGTTGCGCCGCTTCGAGGAAGCGCGTCGCAAGTTCCTCATGAAAAATGGTCACGTAAGTGACCGATTCGAGCGCGGCGAGTACTTCGGCGCGGTCCCGTTCGGTATTGAGCGGCCGGCTTTCCCCTTTCAGCATACGCACGGAGGCATCACCATTGAGCCCGACGGCGAGCGCGTCTCCGAGCCGGCGCGCCGCGGCAAGGTAACGCACATGCCCGACGTGAAGAATGTCGAAGCAGCCGTTCGTTGCCACAAGCGATTTGCCTTGGGCGCGTAGCCGGCGGGACTCCTCGCGCAATTGAGAAAGATCGAGGATTTTCTCTCTCATGGGGTGAACCCGACACAGTGCAGCGCTTTCGGCAGCAACTCGAAAACCGCTGGCTCATTGCCGATCATTTCACCATCTACGTTGAACCACATCCCGGGTCGCGAAGTAATCGCCACCTTTTGCGCCCGCCGGAAGATCACTGCATCGGAGCCAAGATGTCGCCCCAGCAAAATTTGCGCAGCGACGATGGCGAGCTCGGCCGGGCCGCGCTCCGGAATTAAGACGACATCGAGCAATCCATCGTCGATCTTCGCTTCCGGTGCGATCGGAACACCGCCCGCGACATAGCGGCCGTTCGCGATGACGACGTTGTATAAATCAGTTTCCCAGCCGGGTGTATCATCCAGCGCGACGGTGGTGGTGTAGCCGCGCAGCTCGGAAAAGGCAGCCGCCGCCGAACGCAAGTACGCCAGCGGTCCCCACGTCTGCTTCATTTCGGGCGTAAGTTTTTCATCAACCACGCCGCTGAACCCGCCCGAGGAGACGTTCAGGAAATAGCGGACCCGGTCACTCGTCACACGCACGAGGTCAACATCGCGCGTCTGGCCGGCGCGGATGATCTCGACCGCAGTTTCCACGTCGCCGGGCAGCCCAAGTGTGCGGGCGAAATCGTTGCCGGTGCCGAGCGGCACGATTCCGAGCGCGGTGCCGCAATGCTCGGTCGCGATTCCATTCACCACTTCATTGAGCGTGCCATCACCGCCGGCCGACACGATTAACTCCGCTCCTGCCCGCGCTGCTTCGCGCGCCGCCTGTTCGGCGTGTCCTGGCGCTTGCGTGAGGTGAAATTCGTCCGGTCGCAACAGCTCTAATTGCCTGCGGATCGCATCAGTCTCTCTCACCGACCCGGCGATTGGATTGAGAATGACTGCGGTGCGCACGAACGACACTCAGCCGCCGGAAGCGGCGAAGCAACGCTCCTTTTCGCTTGCCGAACGAGTAAGTGAATGGTTCAACGCGGGAATGCCAACACGGCCGGCTGATTTCGCCATCTCGAGCGATCCCGTTCCCGCCCGAACTGCGGATTTGGCGGAGCAATCGTCTCAGCCGGAGCTGTACTCAGGGCCGGCGTCGCTCTTCGCCGTCGCGCGCAATCCCACCACGCTGTTCGTTTGCTGGAATGTGAATTGGGCAGCGGTCTTTGCACACGCGCTGCCGGTGGATCGCAGAGCGCACGTGAAGTTGAGGTCGGCGCGCGGCGAGCGTACTCACCCTGTCGAGCCGCTGAGCGGAACTTGTTGCATTGGCGACTTGGAACCTGGAGACACGTACGAGATCGAGCTCGGTTTCATTCCTGCGCCCGAGCAATGGCAACCGATCACTTCAGCTCCGGCGGTGGAGCTGCCGCGGCAAACGATCGCGATCGACAGCGCGATCGTGGATGTTGCCAGCGTGCCGTTCCATCTTGAATTTCAGGAGCTGGTGGAATTATTCGACGGTAACGGGAGGGTCGCCGAAGCGCTGGCGGAACTCGAGCGACGCGCGGCCGAGAGCGATCTCAGCGCCCGTGTGGATCAGGAGCCGGCGCGCGTACTCAAACTCTCCGCCGAAACGTTGCAGAAAATCACGGCCACGCGCGAAAAGCTAACGAGATCCCAACCGCGGCGCCTCGAGCGGGAGCAATGGCTCGGCAGCAGTTTGCACGGATGAGCTGACTACATCTGGCCAAGGTGCTGCTCGAGCAGCTTCTGCATCTCGCGCGGCTTGGTAAGAATGATGGAGTTCCCTTTGACCTCGAGCAGTTCCTGGGCGCGCAATTTGGCGAGAGTACGGGAAAGCGTTTCGCTGGTGCTGCCCATTTCGGCGGCAAGTACACGCTTGGTGCGGTCGAGGCGAATTTCGCAGTCCTTTTGCGGGAGCGGTCGCGGGCAACGTTTCAGGAGCCAGTTGGCCAGTCGCGTTTCCATGTCTTTGAGGGTGAGATCGTCGAGAAGTCCCACGATCACGCGCAGGTGCTGGCTCATTGAGCCGAGCATGCGCAGCGCGAGCTCCGGCCGTTTACGCACAAGCTCCACGAACTCCGTTTTAGGGACGAGCAACACTGTACTTTGCTCAGTGGCGCGAGCGTTGGCTGGATAGCCCGTTTCGGACGCGAGCGATGCTTCCGCGAACGATTCCACAGGGCGGAAAAGGTAAATCGTCTGTTCTTTCCCCGCTGCGCTGACGCGATGAACATTGATCGCGCCTCTCTGCACAATGTAAAAACCTTCCGAGCGTGCGCCTTCGCGAAACAGGTACTCACCTTTGGCCAGCTGCTTGGTCACGGCGAAGGACGCGATGGCATCGATGTCGCTCTGCGCCAGGCCGACAAAAAGCTGGCAGCTGCGTAATGTACTCGCGACGACAATCTGCCGGAAGCCGCTCCCGTCCAGTGGCATGGGCAGAAGCCTAACGCGCCGCGGCTATTCGTCGCGCCAAAAATGCGTCAGCCAGCCGCCGGAGAGCCTTTCCACCCGCGAGCGAAATCCTTCGCCGGCCAGCTTCTCGATAAGCGGCGCGGGAAGAAACGGCGACGAAATCGTGAGTCCCTCGCCGGGCGCGAGCGCCTCAATGGCGGCGCGTATTTCGGGTAACGGCTCCGTTCCCTGCGCGATGATCGGCCGCACATCGAACATTTTGAATTTCACCGTCACCCTTCCCACTGTTTCAGCCTCGCACTGGCGAAGTGAGTGAGCGCTCCGGCCCAGACCAGCGCGATGAATCCAAACCAGAGAGCTGCATGCGCGATCCACCACGCCGCCAGCGGCGTCGTGCCGGCTGCTTCCGCGGGAATTTGCTGCAAGGCGAAAAGCGCTTCGATGCGAAAGGCGTCGAGCGGATTCAACATCAAGCACGCCGTCCAGATCTCAGGAACGCGCTGAAGTACAGGCCACCGCGCAGCGAAGAGCGCCACCAAATCAATGCCGACGAGCATTAGCAGCCATGCGCTGACGGCGGTGATGAGCGCCTGCGCACGATCGCGCGCGAGAAAGCCGCAAGCGAGGCCAAGGGCGACGAAAGCCGCCGCCAGCAGAAGCGTTTGCGAAAACAGCAGCGCGAGCGAAGCGAGCGTTGCTCCTGCGAAGAAAGCCGGAACAAACAACAGCAGCAGTACCGAACCGAAAATCGAGAAGAGCGCAAAAAATTTGCAGATCACAAACGTGCGGCGTCGTAAAGGCTGACTCAACAGGAGCGGCCATTCCTCGCGTTCGCCTTGCGCGCTGCTCACTCCCGCCAGCAACGAGAACAGCGAGACAAAGTACAGCGCGACCTGAAGAATGAAGAACCCGGTCGCGTTTGCATCCTCGGCAAACAGCAGGGCAGCCACTCCGCCCAGCAGCGCCAGAGCCGAGAACACCTGAAAATAACGGTTGATTACGACCGAGCGAAGCTCGCGACGAAACACCGCACGCGAAACATGCATGTCAGACCGCAGCGACATTTTCGCGATCGCCCTCACGCGGCGCGAACCGCTCAAGCTCTTCAAAATCGTGCGGAAGATCGTTCGGATGCAGCTCGCACTCTATCCTTCCCTCACGGCAAAGCAGGCAATGATCGGCCACGCCGTTCCATTCCGCGATCAGGTGAGTGGTCACGAGCACGGTTTTCCCGCGCTCCGCTTCGCTTTGCAGGATTTCCTGCAGCCGCTTTCGCCAACGCGGGTCAAGACTCAGCCCCGGTTCATCGAGTAAAAGTACCGGCGCGTCCGGCAGCAGCAGCAAGGCAAGCCCGAGGCGCTGACGCATCCCGCCGGACAGCGCTGCCGTGCGAACGCGCTCGACATCCTGCACGCCGGCCAGCTCGAGCATCGCTCCCGGTCTCGATGGCGCGACGCCGCGCAATTGCCCATAGAAGCGCAACAGTTCGCCACCCGTAAGACGCGCGTGAAAGCTCGGGCTCTGCGGTAAGTACGAGAGCGATCGCAGAGCCGCCAGCCGGTCGTGCGCAATGTCGATGCGGTTCACGTGCGCGCTGCCCCGATCCGCTTTCACCAGCCCGGCGAGAATCTTCATGGTGGTACTTTTGCCGGCGCCATTTGCGCCCACGAGCAGGGTTATTGCGCCGCGCTGGGCGCGCAGATTCAGCCCGCGCAGCACTTCTTTGCCCGCGAAGCTTTTTCGCAGATCGCGCGCGACAATCATCCCGCTTGCTCTCCCTTCACCTCGCCCCGGCCGCGGTGCTGGCGCGTCGCGCTCGTATTTTCCAGAACTCCCGCGTAAGCGGCGCCGGATCTTCGATCGAGCTCACTCCGGGAATTTGCGCGCGCTGGTTCGCAAACTGGAGCAGCTTTACCGCCGGGCTGCCGGACAGAAACGCGATTGGCGGAAAATTGCGCCGCAGCAAACCGAACAGGTCCACCTCACGATGCGGCAAATCTCCGATGCCGTCGTGGTTCAGGTCGATCTCGGCGCCGTTGTCCCACAAATTCCCGACGCCGTTTACAGCCCACGCGTTTTGCTCGATGTCCGAGCCGCCGGTTTCGACCGTGTGCAGGTTTCCGGCAAACACATTCTCGGTGAACTGGTTGCTGTCCTGGTTGGCCGCGAATTTCAGGCCAATGTAATTGTCACAAACGCGGTTGCGCGCGATCTCGTTGCCGTTGCATTGATTGAACGAGAGACCGACCGCGTCTTTCTCGACCACGTTGTCTTCGAATCGGCAGCGGTCACTCGATTGCACGATGAGGCCGTATGCCCGCTGGCCGCGATTGCTGAGGAAACGATTCCCGCGCACGAGCGCTTCTTTTGAAAACATGATTGCGCCGCCCGCGGCGTTATCGCTGAAGGTGTTGTTCACCACCGCATTCGTGTCGGAGTACATGTAGTGCAGCCCGTAGCGCGTCTGGTGCACGTAATTGTTTTCCGCCCGGGAGTTGTTGGTGAACGAGAAGTAAATTCCGTCGCGCGTATCGCTAATGTCGTTCCCGCGAATGAGATTACCGTCGCAATTCCACTGGTGCACACCGTTGCCGCGCCAGTTGTTGAGCAGCGCGGTGTCGCAATTTTCGGTACTTTGGCCCACGCCCTTTTCCACCGGCTCGCCTGAAACCGGAATCGTCGTTTTGCCTTGAATGCGATTCTCGAGTACGCGCGCGCCGGAAACTTTCTTGAGGTAAACGCCATGAAGCGAATTGGCGATGACGCAATGTTCGATCGTCACGCGATTGCCGGTGACGAACACCGCCGCGTCATCCTCGAGCAGTTTCAATCCCGAGCCGGTGATCCGCAGATCGCGGAGAGTAACGTCGTTCGCCGCAATGGTGACGACTTTGCCGGTGTGATCACCGCGAATCTCCGCGCCGGCGTCACCGGCAAGCGTCAGCGGTTTGTTAATAACGAGCGCGCCGTTATGAACGCCCGCTTCGATGCGAATGGTGGAATGCGGAGCGGCCGCATCGATTCGCTGTTGCAGCGGGAGCGTCGCGGCAAGCAGCGGTTGTGAAAACAATAACAGCGCCGCAAAGGCCTGGGGAGCGCACGCGACCTCGCGTGTATGTTTCGGCGCCCTCGCCGAAACCACCCTCCTAGAGACGAACGGCGAGTCGTCGTTCGCAGCACGCGAGTCGCGTGCGCTCCGCAGAAAATATCGCGCGCGAACGGCGCGTACGACGCCGAGTCGGAGTACGGACCGAAGCGTAACGGGCGCGAGCGTCATGCAAACGGTTCCTTTCGCGAGAACCAGCCGGCCAGCATGATCATCAAGACCGACGCGCAGAGCAGAATGGCGCCGAGCTGCGGGAAGCTGTACTCACGGAAGTTCGCGATCTGTTTTACCCCGATGAGCAGCGGCGTGAACGGCTTGATGCGCACCGGCGCGTGTGGGTCGAGGTTGTGCCCGTAGGTGTAGAGCCGGTACCAGAACGACGCGATGGAAAAGATGCCGAAGTAGCAGTAAACGGCGAAGAGATCGACGAGGTTGCCCATGCTGCCGAACACGATCGAGCGCAGGATCATGAGGATGATCAAACCGAACACGAACGGCATCCAGCGCATCTCCAGGAAATCGGCCTGCTGGATCGGCTTCATGCCGATGTAATGATTCAGGCCGTTAATTTCGTTCAGGTGCTGCCCGTTCAATCCGCCGCCGACGATCTTGTAGGTGTAGATGTAGAGATCGAGCCCGTCTGAGTACTGCGGTGCGACGAGGTGCATGCGCCAGAGCGGAAAGAAGAGCGAGACCGCGATCGTGATCGCCGCGGCGAGCAGCAGCAAACGAGACCTCAAGTTCAGCGGCCGGCTCAGAAACCGGAATTCTCGCCGGAGCAGCTCGGAAATGTTCATGGCCAAATCGTTCGTCGCAGCTGGAGCGGGGGTACTCCAGCCGGGCAAACGGTCATTACGGTTGCGGTGACGCGCTCTCGGCGGGGCTTGCCGGCGCGCTTGCATTCGAGCTCGCAGACGAAGCAGCGTTGGGGCTCGCGGGCGGGATGGGCGGACCCGCTTCGGGATTCTCGGTTGCGGGTACCGGCGATTCCGTCGCGGTTCCCTTGGTGTCAACACTTGGAATTGTTGGGCCGGGCTGCGGTGCGCCTGGCGTATTCGTGTAAACGGCGCCCGGCATGGGCTGGCCTGTGTTTGCAAACACCAGGTAACCCTGCATTTCCTGGTGCAAAGCCGAGCAGAAGTTCGTGCAGTAGAACGGGAACACGCCCGGCTTGGTCACTTTCATGTGCAGCGTCTTGGTTTCGCCGGGATCCATCACCATGTTGATGTTGTTTTCGACAACACCGAACCCGTGGATCATGTCCCGCGTTTGCTCGACGTTGGTGACATGGATCGTGAGGTCATCGCCCACCTGCGCATCGATGCGGTCCGGGATGAAGCGGCTGCGAATGGCGATCACCTTCGCTTCCACCTTGTTGCCGTTGCGAGTCACACCGGTCTGTGCCTTATCCCAAACGGCGTTCGGATCGTGGTTCTCCTGTTTCGGATACGCCTCGATCGGCTGCACGTCGCTCACTTTCAGGATTTGCGCGAAATGCGGCTCCGCCTCTGTGTACGTTTCGTACACCATCTTCATCTTCGCGCCGGTAATGTCGATGAGTTGACTGGACTCCGGCTGTGAGGGCCCGACGTTGATGTGGCGTCCGGCGGAAAGCTTGTTCATCGCGACGAGCCATTTCCCGTACGGATGCGCGGTGTCGCTGCCGGCGACGACGAGGTGACCCGTGCTGTAATGCGTCGGTACTTTATCCAGCACCGTTTTGGTCATGTCTTTGCGTTCGTCGTCACTCCAGGGCGGGAGCTTCCATTTAGTAATATTCGAGTCGATGAAGAGCGAGGTGTAGGCATTGCCCACGCCGTCGAACTGCGTGTGCAGCGGCCCCAGCCCGACCGGCACTTCGCCTTCAACGACCGCCTCGTACTTAACCACCGGAATTCCGCGTACTTCGCCGCTGAACGTTTTGTTATCGATCGCGGCTTTCAGTTTCTCGAAGTTCACCACGGTCACTGAAGGCTGCAATTTGCCGCCGTAGGCGAGCCATTTACCGGTCGGATCGGTGTCCACGCCGTGCGGCGATTTGCCGATGGGCAGAAAGTACAAGATACCCGGCACCTTGGCCGGATCGAGCACCGGCACGCCGGCCATTTCCTGCGCTTTGCCCTGCGCCACGGCCTGCTCAGCCGCGCGCCAGTTCACAATGGCGGAATAATCGCGATCCATTTGGGTCGAGTTCACTTCGAGAACGTCGTGCGCCATTTCGCTGTTGTAGCTGGTCCAGAACGCCCATCCGCTCGAAGGGCCTTTGCCGGTCGACGCGAGGTCCCAATCAAATGGCGGCGTGAGGATTTGCCAGGCCACACTCATGTTGCCGGTTTGCGGATCGACTTTGATCGCGCTCACCATGCCGTTGAATTCTTTCGGGTAGTCGTTCGGATCAGCGACGCGGCCCTTCGGCAGCGGGACGGAGAAACGCGTCGCCACGAGCAGGTACTCAGTGTTCTCGGTGACAAACGACGAACCGTGATTGCCCATCGAGTTCGGGATTGGGCCGAGGATCTGGTGCGTTTTGAAATCGCGCAGATCGATGCGCGCCACGCGGTTGTTGGCGTTGTCGTTCACAAACAGCCAGCGGCCGTCGTACTTCGACTGTGTTTGCGAGAGCGCGGGATGATGCACATCGCCCCAGGTGTACTGGCCGAGCATCTTTTTCGATTCCTCATCGTAGCCATAGCCGGTGCCTGAGTACGGCGAGAACACCGGGATGGTGGTGATGTGACGCATCGAAGGAATGCCGGCGACAAACACCTGGCCCGAGTGCCCGCCCGAATAGAACAGGTAGTACTCGTCCTTCTCCCCTGGCGCGACGTAAGTGGCTGATGCGTTGGCCGCGCGATAGCCTTTGTTCGTGCTGCTGCTTTCAAAGCAGCTCGTCAGCGAAAACGCGGCGCACGCAACCGTTCCCGCAAACAGCAACTTCGTTTTCATTTCATTCTCCTTCTTGATCACTGCGCTTTCACTGTGAACGTGCCTTTCATTCCCTGCGTGGCGTGCCCCGGGAAAGTACAGGCGAAGTCGTAATCGCCGGGCACGTACGGCGCCGTAAACGTGACGCTGTCGCTTTCGCCGGGCCCGAGCAGTTTCGTGTGGGCGATCACATCCCTGGCCGAGGCGGGCGGGACGTAATCGTGCGCGGCATCCATGGAAGCGTTCTCGACGAACTGGTTCCAATTCACGCCTTTGTTCAGCAGGACGAAGTTGTGGCCCATCGACGCTTTGGGCGAGGTGCCTTTGTTCGAGAGCGTCACCGTGACCTGCTGGCCAGGTACGGCTTCGAGCGCAGTGGTGCTGAATTTCATCTTGTCATCGGCGCTGAGCTCGAGCGTCTTCGGGGGCGCCGATGGAGCGCGGTTACAGCCAGCAAGTGAAAGGAATAGCGCACCGCAGCCGACGATGACCGCCGGCAGCGCATGAAGGGCAGATTTTCTCATTGGAGCAAAATGGGAAGTCCGCCCTCACCGCGCTTTGATGCAGATCAACCCCGAGCGAATTTCCTGTCGAACTGCGCTAGTGTGCGGGTTCAGTTCTCCTCTTATGCAAGGTCGCCAGCACGTTTTCACTCTCGGCATCGAGGAGGAATTCCAGATCATCGATCCGGATACGCGCGAGCTGCGTTCGCACATCCAGGAAATCCTGGCCGACGGCAAGATGCTGTTGCGCGAGCACGTGAAGCCGGAGATGCACCAGTCCGTCGTCGAGCTGGGCACGGAAGTTTGCAGTGATACCAGGAGCGCGCGCCAGCAGGTCGTGAAACTGCGCAGCGGGCTGGCTGGATTGGCTGAACGGCACGGTCTGAAGATCGCGTCAGCCGGCACGCATCCGTTTTCGCATTGGATGGATCAACAGATCACGGCAGACGAGCGCTACGCCACCATCGTGCAGGACATGCAGCAAATCGCGCGTGCCAATCTCATCTTTGGCCTGCACGTTCACGTGGGCATTCCGGATCGCGAGACCGGCATCCAGGTGATGAACCAGGCGCGCTATTTCCTGCCGCACTTTTACGCGCTCTCCACGAACTCCCCGTTCTGGCTGGGCCAGAACACCGGGCTCAAGGCCTACCGCCAGATGATTTTCGAGCGTTTCCCGCGCACGGGCGTGCCGGACACGTTTGAAAGTCTCTCTGAGTACGAAGATTACCTCAAGCTGCTCGTCTCCACGGGCTGCATCGATAACGCTAAAAAAATCTGGTGGGACGTTCGTCTCCACCCGTTTTTCGACACGATCGAGTTCCGCATCTGCGACGCGCAATCACGCGTGGACGACACCCTTGCACTGGCCGCCCTCATGCAAGCTGTCGTACTCAAGCTGCACAAATTCCTCCGCCAAAATGTCACCTTTCGCATGTACCGGCGGCGGCTGATCGACGAAAACCGCTGGCGTGCCGGGCGCTACGGCCTCGACGGGAAGCTGATCGATTTCGGCCGCGCCTGCGAAGTAGATGAGCGTGATCTCATTCACGAAATCCTGCATTTCGTTGCGCCGGAAGTGGACGAACTGGGCAGCCACGCGGAGATGGCGCACGTCGAGAGAATTCTACAGGAAGGGACCGGCGCCGACCGCCAGCTGCGTGTCTGGGAGCAAACCGGGAATATCCGAGCCGTCGTGGACCACATCGTCGGCGAGACGTATGAAGCGCTCGAGCTTGGCCGCGAAGCGTGAGACGCGACAGCAGAATCGACCTGGCCGGCGTGAAGCCGACCGCGCGCCTGTCGGCGTTGTTGTCTCTGATAAGAGGCGGTTCCGCGTAACCGTCGGCGCGATTCTTTTGGTCGCGGCGCTTTCGGTACTCAGCGGCTGCAATCGTGGAAAGCAGGAGCCGGCGCCCCGTACTTACCATGTGCGCGGCATCGTGCGGGGGATTTCGCCAGATCGGACAACGATCGATATTGAGCACGAAGCGATTCCGGGATTCATGCCATCAATGACCATGCCGTTTAGCGCGGCCGATCCGAATGAGGTGGCGCATTTCAACGCCGATGACGCGGTCAGCTTTGAGCTGCTCGTGACGGAGAAGGAGGCGACCGTGAAAAATATCAGGCGCATCGCCGCCGCCGAAGTACATCTGCCCACGCCCTCGCCGCCGGTTCCAAGTACGAGCACGATCACGAGCTTGAGCCCAAGGTTAAAAGAAGGCGATGAGATGCCGGTCTTCACGCTCACCAACGAGCGCGGCGAAAAGATCACGCTCGATTCTTTCCGCGGCCGGCCGTTCGTACTCACGTTTATTTACACGCGCTGCCCGCTGCCAAATTTTTGCCCTCGCATCTCGAGAGATTTTGCAGCGCTGCAGGATGCGATTGAGCACGGCGCAGGGCCGCTGGCCGAGACACGACTGCTGAGCATTACTCTCGATCCGAAGTTTGACACGCCGCAGGTGCTGAGCGCCTACGGCAAAAGCGAAAATGCCGACCCCAAAATCTGGAGTTTCGCAACTGGCGATTCCGCGGAAATCGATGCGCTTACGCAAGCCTTCGCTGTGTACCGGCAGAACGAAGGGGGGACGCTGAGTCACGGCCTCGCGACCGCGCTTGTCACCTCCGGCGGAAAAGTCGCGAAGCTTTGGCGTGGCAACGGCTGGACACCGGCCGAAGTTACCGCCGCGATCGCGCATCTAAACGGCGCCGGGGACTAAGTACGCCGGCTGAGATTCGAGTCTTTAGAAAACAAATCAATCGGCTGCGGCTGCAAACCTAAAGCAAGTAGGCAGACTTCCGTACTCATCCGCGAGTCGTGGCGTTATTCGGCGAACGAGACCCGAAGCGCGCTGTGGAAGTACAAGCAACGATTGCCCATCAATGGTTTGTATTGCACATATAGTATAACTACATATGATAATCCAATATGCGTGACCGCGAGCTGAAGAAAGGAAGTGCGGAGCTGCTCGTGCTTTCGCTGCTGGAGCATCGGCCGCGGCACGGCTACGAAATCGGGCAACTGATTGAATTGCGTTCACACGGTGCGCTCCGATTTAATGTCGCCTCACTTTACCCGCTGCTTTACCGGCTGGAGAAACGCGGCTGGATTCGTGGCCGCTGGATCGAGAAAGCCGGGCAACGCCGCCGCCGTTTCTACCGGCTGACGCCAGCGGGCAGGCGCATGCTGGCGCAACAGCGCGAGGGCTGGCTCAAATTCGTCGAGGCCATCGGCCGTGTCGCTGCAATCGAGTATGCCTGATTTCAAGGAAGAGATTCGGCGCAGGCTGGCTCCACTGGAGCTCACGCCAGCGCGTGAGGCGGAAATTACCGAAGAGTTGTCGCAGCACCTCGAAGAAGAGTATGAGCACGCCCTAAGTACGGGGGCAACGGCAGCGGAAGCAAACGGCGCTGTACTCAAGGAGTTGAACAGCACAGACCTGTTCGCTCGGGAATTCCAAGGTGGGGAGCGCCGCGACGGGAAGGATCGCGATGTTCTCGGCCTATGGAGGAGAAGAAGCGCATGGGCAGATATTTTGCAGGATTTGCGCTTTGCCTTCCGCACGCTCGGAAACAATCCCGGGTTCGCCATCGTCGCCGTGCTTGCGCTGGCGCTCGGCATTGGCGCAAACAGCGCGATTTTCAGTGTGGTCAACACGTTGCTGCTCCGGCCGCTGCCGTACAAGAATGCGCAGCAGCTTGTCATGATATGGGAAAACGCCGCCCATCTCGGATTTTCAAAGAACACGCCATCGCCGGCGAATTTTCTCGACTGGCAGAAGCAGAACACGGTTTTCGAGGACATGGCTGCGTTTGCCGAGCGCAGTTTCAATCTTACCGCTGCGGGACAACCTGAACGGCTCGACGGCCGCCGCGTGTCCGCAAATCTGTTCAGCTTGCTCGGCATGAAGCCGATCGTTGGCCGCGACTTCGTGCCACAGGATGATCAGCCGGGAACAAAGGTCGCGCTTCTGAACGAAACCCTGTGGAAGGGCCGCTTCGGCGGGGACCCGGATGTCGTCGGGCGCGCGATTATGCTCAACGGCGAAAGCTACACTGTGGTCGGTGTGATGCCGGGCAGCGTGCGTTTACCTGCGTTCGGTAACTGGCGCGACCAGGTCTGGGTGCCGCTCGCGTTTTCATCCGCGGAAGCGGCAGATCGGGGCGACCATTTTCTCCAGGTGATCGGGCGCATGAAACCCGGCGTCACCCTGGATAAAGCGCAGGCGGAGATGGAAACGATCGCCGCGCGGCTGGCGCAGGAATATCCTAAGTACAACACAAGGATCGGCGCGGTCGTGCGCCCGCTGCACGAAGAGATTGTCGGCAACATGAAACCGGCGCTGCTTGTGTTATCAGGGGCAGTTGCGTTCGTGCTGCTGATTGCGTGCGCGAATGTGGCGAATCTTCTGCTCGCCCGCGCAGCCGTGCGGCAAAAGGAGATCGCGCTGCGCCTCGCCCTCGGCGCTGACCGGCTTCGACTGACCAAGCAGTTGCTTGTGGAAAGTGTAATGCTTTCGCTGCTCGGCGGCATCGCTGGCCTGGCGCTCGCCTACGCGGGGCTTCAGCTGCTGGCGCGCTTCATTCCGCAAGACATCGCCCAGCCGGGGCTCATCGGCATTAATGCTAACGTACTCATTTTCACCTTTGCCGTGGCGATAGTCACGGGACTCGTCTTCGGCCTGGTGCCAGCCACTCAGGCGTCCCGCTTCAACCTAAGCGACACGTTAAAGGAAGGCGGCCGCGGATCCGGCGCGGGCGGTCCCGGGAAACGGCTGCGCCGCGTACTCGTCATTACTGAAGTGGCCGTGTCGTTCGTTTTACTCATCGGTGCGGGGTTGCTCATCAACAGCTTTATGCATTTGCGCAATCTCAATCCCGGTTTTCGCGTCGATCATTTGCTCGTCATGAATGTGGACTTAGCCGAAGTGAAGTACCCGGATAACGCGCGGCGCACCGCGTTCTTCGACGAAGTGGTCAGGCGTGTGCGAGTGCTGCCGGGCGTGCATTCCGTCGCAGTGGCAGGGAATTTGCCGCTCACGTACAACGGCGATTCAATGAGCATCGCAGTGGAAGGCATTCCTGATCCGCCGCCGGATCAATGGCCGGACGTGATCTATCGCGCGGTCGGTCCCGGTTATTTCAGTACGATGGGAATTCCGCTGGTGCGCGGGCGCGATTTCAATGACGAGGACAAGATGGACTCCACCCTGACGGTGGTGGTGAGCGAAAGAACCGCGGACCATTATTGGCCCAGCGAAAACCCGATCGGCAAACGCCTGAAACCCGGCTCGAGTACATCGGCAACTCCGTGGCGCACCGTCATCGGAGTCGTCAAAGACGTGCGGCAAAACGATTTCATCGCTGAGCCGAAGATGCAGATGTACTTTAGCTATCGGCAACTCACCAACCTCGTTCCGAACGCGCTGGTCGTACGGACGACAGTCGAGCCGTTGAGTGTAGCCGCATCAGTGCGCAACGCCATCTGGGCGGTGGACAAAGACCAGCCCGTCTCGAACATCGATTCGATGGAACACGTCGTTGCCACCGCCCTCGCGCGGGAACGGTTCAGCATGCTGCTGCTCGCGATTTTCGCTGGAATCGCGCTTGTCCTCGCGGCCGTTGGTATTTACGGCGTGATGAGTTACTCCGTCGCGCAACAAACGCAGGAGATCGGAATCCGCATAGCTCTCGGGGCGAAGCGCAGCGACGTATTAAAGATGACGGTTGCGCAAGGACTGAAGCTCGTCGGGATTGGGCTCGCGTGTGGCCTGGCCATCGCCATTGTACTCACACGCGTGATGGCGACTTTGCTCTTCGGCATCAGCGCGACTGATCCGGTCACGTTCCTCAGCATCACGCTCGTGCTGCTCGCGGTGGCGCTGCTGGCCAGCTACATCCCGGCGTCGCGCGCCACGAAAGTGGATCCAATGATGGCGCTACGCGCGCAGTGATCGTCAACGATCCATCGCGAGCGTCTTGGAAGAGACGACCTCGGATGGCCGAAGTACTGGCGCGACCGATTCCGTTGCAGCAGTTCCTTTGAAAACGATCAACCGCTTCGCTCCCGACCGGCGACTCCGTCCCGAGGCGTCATGCCGGCGCGATTCCCGCAGACGTTCGGCTATGTCGCCGCGGCGGCTGCTTTCTTCTTACGGCCAGCGGCAGCCGGCTGTTCCTCCGGCGCTTTCTCCTTTTTGCCTTTTCGAGATTTCGACTCTTCCGGCGCGGGTTCTTCGTCCACGACAAACGCGGCATCGACCCATTCCAGATAGGCGATAGGCGCGGCATCGCTTTTACGCTGGCCAAGTTTGATGATCCGGGTGTAGCCGCCGTTCCGCTCCGCGCTGCGCGGCGCGATATCATCGAACAGCTTCTTCACCGCGTCCTTTTGCCGAAGATAGGCAAAGGCGGTGCGGCGTGCGTGCAATGAACCGTCCTTGCCTAGCGTGACCATTCGTTCAGCCAGCGGCCGCACCGCTTTGGCTTTGGCCAGGGTGGTCTTGATCCGCTGGTGTTCGATCAAGCTGCAAACCTGGTTGGCCAGCAGCGCTTTGCGGTGCTCGGCTTTGCGCCCGAGCTTAACTGTTTTGTTTTGGTGTCTCATGCCTCACGGTTGACGAGTTACGGGGACAGCTACCCTGCTCATATGTTGTGATGCAACATATGATGCTTATTCTTCGCTCGCGCCGTTTGAGCTGGCGCCGTCGGCGCTCGCGGCAATCGGCGTCTCCACCAGGCCTGGATCGAATTTCATCCCCAAGCCGAGGCCGAGGGCAGTCAGTTTATCCTTGATCTCGTTCAGCGATTTCTTGCCGAAATTCCGGTACTTCAGCATCTCAGCTTCGGTTTTTTGCGCGAGCTGGCCGACGGTGGTGATGTTCGCATTGTTAAGGCAATTGGCAGCCCGCACACTGAGCTCGATTTCATTGACGCTCATATTCAGAAGCTTCTTCAGCTTCATGTTTTCCTCGCTCACGCCGGCCGGCGTTTCGTCGAACTCGATCACGTCCTCATTGAAGTTGACGAAGACATCGAGGTGATGACGCATAATGGCGGACGCTTGCAGAAGCGCGTCATCGGGCGTGAGGCGCCCGTCGGTCCAGACTTCGAGAATCAGCTTGTCGTAATCGGTGCGCTGGCCGACGCGAGTATTCTCGACCGCGTACTTCACCCGAGTGACGGGCGAGAAGATGGAGTCAATCGGGATCAATCCAATCGGCTGATCAGCGCGCTTGTTTTCCTCGCCCGTGGCGAAACCGCGCCCGACGCGAACCTCAAGCTCAGCGTCAAACTTGTGCTTCTTATCGAGCGTGCAGATGACCTGATCAGGATTCAAAATCTCGTAGCCCTGCGCCAGTTGAATGTCGCCGGCAGTGACTTCACCTTCTTTGTTCACGGTAAGGTTTAATTTGCGCGGCTCGTGCTCGGCGGCCTTGAATTTTACCCGCTTGAGGTTGAGTACGATGTCGGTGACGTCTTCGACCACGCCGGGCAAAGTGGCGAACTCGTGCTGCGCGCCCGCGATTTTCACCGCGGTAATGGCCGCGCCTTCGAGCGACGAAAGCAGTACTCGCCGGAGCGAATTGCCAACGGTATGGCCGTATCCGGCTTCAAAAGGTTCTGCGACAAACTTCGCGTAAGTTTCCGTGGACGTCTTCTCGTCCTTCGAGAGCGTCTTGGGCATTTCAAACCGACCGTAACGAATAGGCATGATTAGATTTTCGATTGCCGATTGCCGAGTGCCGATTTGAGGAAAGCGCACGGGCGGCGCCTTCAATCAATCGGCATTCGGCAGTCGACAATCTACAGTTCCTTTCGCGCCGGGTTCCCCCTGGCGAGTGAAGCTTCGCGTCCAGCGACGGAAACCCAGGGACCAACGGCGCAACGATTATTGTGTTACTCGCTGCGAAGGAGGGGAATAAACACCAGCGCACCGAATTTGCAAGCCATACCGAGCCAAGGTCGCGGAATTGTGTACAGACGTGTCCTGTAACTTTCCGCGGCTTGTACTTGGGATGCCGCACCGCATGGCGACGATTTCAAATAGGTATAGCCGATGCTACCGTTATCCTGTTACACTGGATGCTGCCTTATGGAGAGCGAGAGTGACGCGAAGGGAGAAGACCCTGGGCAGTTCGTCAAGAACTCCGTCCTTTACAAAGAGTTCCTGGCTGAGCGCGAAGAAATTTTAAAGCATAAATGGATCGAGAGCGAAAAAGCGGGGGCGGACATCGGCTTCGAGAAGGCGCTGCTCGATTGGATCGTAAAACATCGTTCGAACTGGCGGCAAAAACGCCTGAAGGAGGGTCGCGGCTCGACGCCAGCTAACGCCTAGTTTTGCTTTCCTTTAATGCGACCCGGTGAGGCCGCGAAGGAACTGAATGACCGATTCCCGTACTCATCCTGAGTCGTCCATCCTTCTGATGGACGCGGCTGCGCTTGGGCGCGCCTTGCGGCGCATCGCGCATGAAGTCATCGAGCGCAATCCTGAGCTGCGACAGGTGGTGCTCGCAGGGATTCCTTCGCGCGGGAATGAGATCGCGCGCCGGATAGCCGGGATCATTTCCGGAATTGAAAAAATCGATCTGCCACTCGGGGTGATCGACGTAGCGATGCACCGCGACGATGTCGGCAGGCGAGCGGAGTTGCCGGTGGTGCAACCCTCAAGTTTGCCGCTTCCGCTCGAGGATCGCACGGTCATCATCGTTGATGATGTACTTTTCACCGGGCGAACGGTGCGCGCTGCGCTCGATGCGATCACGTCGTTCGGACGACCGGCGAAGATTCAGCTGGCAGTCTTGATTGATCGCGGCCATCGCGAGTTGCCGATTCGTGCCGATTACGTGGGCAAAAATGTGCCGACCGCGCCGGACGAGCGGGTGCGCCTGCGCTTGGGCGAGGCGGAGGAAGGTGTGTGGCTCGTGCGCCAGTCATGAACATGACTCGTTTGTCGCGCACTGAAATCGGCGCTGCGGCATGCAGCCGCTTTCCGCGGAGCAAACCATGACGACCCGCTGGAACCGCAAGGATCTTCTCGGCCTGCGCGAGCTTTCCGCCGGCGAGATCAATCTCGTCCTTGAGACGGCCGACGCCTTTAAGCAGGTCGGCACCCGCGAAATCAAAAAAGTACCGGCGTTGCGCGGTAAAACGCTGGTCAATTTCTTCGTCGAGCCGAGTACGCGAACACGCACCTCATTCGAGCTGGCAGCGCTGCGTCTCAGCGCGGACATCATCAACATTTCTGCCGAAGCTTCGAGTCTGACCAAAGGCGAAACGCTTAAGGATACGGCGCGGAATCTCGAGGCACTTCATGCGGACATCCTCGTCATCCGCCATAGTTCCGCTGGCGCGCCGCAGTTTCTGGCGGAGCGGGTCAGCTCGAGCGTGATTAACGCCGGTGACGGTGCGCACGAGCACCCCACGCAAGGGTTGCTCGATGTGTACACGATTCGGGAACGAAGAGGCCGCATCGAAGGCCTGAACGTCGCGATCGTCGGCGATATTCTTTTCAGCCGCGTTGCCCGCTCGAACATCTTCGCCCTTACCAAGCTTGGCGCGCGCGTCACACTCGTGGGCCCAAGTACGCTCGTACCGCGAGAATTCGAGAAATTTGGCGTGACCGTTTCCCATGATTTGGAATCCGTGCTGCCGCAGGCGGACGTCGTGAATCTCCTGCGTATTCAGCATGAACGGCAGCGCAACGAGTACTTTCCCGGGCTGGGCGAGTACATCCGGCTTTTCGGCCTCACCAGGGAGCGCGCAAAATTGTTGAAACCTGATTGCCTGATCATGCACCCGGGGCCGATTAACCGCGGGGTCGAGATCGATAGCGAACTCGCCGATGGCGCGCAGAGCGTCATTCTCGACCAGGTGACGAACGGTCTCGCAGTACGAATGGCGGTACTATACTTGTGCGGAGGAATCGCGGCGTGACGACTTTCATCCCGAGGGCAGCGCAGTGCCGTCGCAAAGCCGGCGCAACCCAGCGCCTCGGGTTGGCTCGGGATCATTGGTTCGCTGCTTGCTCATGAACGCCACCATTATCCGCAACGGCCGCATCATCGATCCGGCGAATGGACGCGATGAAGTTGGCGATTTGCTCATCGTCGATGCAGCGATCGCGGATCTCTCCCAACTCTCATCCGTCAACTCTCCACCGAACGAGATTGATGCACGCGGTCTGATCGTCGCTCCCGGGCTCATCGATATTCATGTGCACCTGCGGGAGCCGGGCTTCGCCTGGAAAGAAACGATCGCGACCGGCGCGCTGGCGGCAGCAGCAGGCGGATTCACGACGGTGGTTTGCATGCCGAATACATCGCCAGCTGCCGATAGCGCCTCAACCGTGACGTGGATCAAAGATCGGGCGCGCGATACAGCTTGCGTCCATGTCCTTCCCGCGGGCGCTATTTCTAAGAATTTGGCCGGCGAAGAGCTCGCGCCCATCGCGTCGCTCGCCCACAGCGGGGTTGTTGCCATTACAGACGACGGCCATTGCATTCAAAACCACGAGCTCATGCGCCGCGCCGTGGAGTACGCGCGCATGGTCGGCCTGCCGGTGCTGGATCACTGCCAGGATTATCATCTTGTCGGCAACGGTGTGGTGAACGAGGGGGAATGGAGTACGCTGCTCGGTTTACCGGGCTGGCCGGCCGCGGGCGAAGAGGCGATCGTGATGCGCAACATTCTGCTGGCGGAGCTTTGCCAGCATCATATTCACTGTCAGCACATCAGCAGCGCCGGAAGCGTGCGGCTCATCCGCGAAGCTCGCGCACGCGGAGTAAAAATCTCAGGCGAAGTCTGTCCCCATCACCTTGCCCTGACGGACGCTTCCATTGAGACCTTCGACCCGAAGTTCAAGATGAACCCGCCGCTGCGTAGCGAGCGTGATATCGAGGCGCTGGTCGATGGAATCGCGGATGGTACTCTCTCCATCCTGTGCAGTGATCACGCGCCGCACGCCGCCTTCGAGAAGGAAGTGGAGTTCGACAAAGCGCCGTTTGGAATCATCGGCCTGGAAACGGAGCTCGGTCTTTTCATCGATATTCTTGTGCATAAACGCCGCGCCATCTCGATTCGGCGGCTGGTGGAAATGTTCACCGTCGAACCGGCGAGGCTGCTCAACCTTGACGCTGGTACTTTATCGCTGGGCGCAAAAGCTGACGTCACGTTACTCGATCCCGACATGGAATGGACGGTGGACACGAATCTATTTCGTTCGTTATCGCACAACACGCCGTTTAGCGGCTGGAAACTGCGGGGACGAGCCGTGCGCACGATCGTTGCAGGAGAGACAGTGTTCGCCTTGTAGAGGCGGGTGTCCTCACCCGCAGAACCCTGCGTGGCAAATTCGCGGCTGAGGACAGCCGCCCCTACATTAGCCGCCCGTACATTAGCTGAATCCGCCGCTGATGTAGCTTTCGAGATGCTCGATCGTCGCGCTTTGAACGGAGATGACGTGCTTGACCAGGTCGCCGATCGAGATCACCCCGATGAGGTTGCCGTTTTCCACCACCGGCAAATGCCGGATGTGGCGTTCCGTCATCATGCGCAGGCAATTTTCCACCGGTTCATCCGGAGAGGCGATCGTCAGATTGCTTGACATGATCTCCTCGACGGGCGTCTCGCGTGAGCGGCGGCCGCGCAGGAAAACTTTGCGGGTGTAATCGCGCTCGGAAATTATTCCGGCCAGCTCGTCGCCGCGCGTGACCAGGAGCGCGCCAACATTTTTATCGGCCATCATCTGGATGGCATCGAACACCGTTGCGTCGGTCGGAATCGAGTAAACGGTGTTTCCCTTTTGACCAAGGATTGCGCTGATGGTTCCGCTTACGTCCATGAGGAAAACGCCGGACGTTCAGCCTAGGTTGCACGCCGACGAAGCGCAACGATTTTCCGGGGCGCTACAAGCTCCGCGCGATTGATCTCCGGAGGTACTCGCCGATCTGCTCATGCGATAAACGCGCGATCGCTTCATCGAGAAAACCCGCGGTCACAAGCTGCCGCGCCACGTTTGGCGGAATACCGCGGGCGAGAAGATAAAACATCTCCTCCTCATCTATCTGACCGCTTGTTGCGCCGTGGCTGCACTTCACGTTATCAGCCAGGATCTCCAGGCCGGGCATTGAGTTCGCTTCGGCATCATCGCTAAGCAGAAGGTTGCGCACCGTTTGATACGCGTCGGTAAAATGGGCGTGTGGTTCGACCCGGATCAGACCGCCGAATGTTGTGCGGGCGCTGTCGTTGAGAGCGTTTTTATAAAGCAGATCGCTGGTCGTGTGCGGGCATTCATGGTCCTGCAAAGTACGGGCGTCGAATTCGCGCCGGCCCGTGGCGATCCCAATCGCGAGCATGTCGCTGCGCGCGCCTTCGCCTACGAGGCGGCTACGGCTTTCCAGGCGAGAGTACAACGCGCCGAGGTTCGCATTCAGGCTCATGGCTGAACCATCGCGCTCGACTCGGGTCGAATTCACCTGCACGGTGACGACTTCTTCGCTCCAATCCTGCACACAAATGTAGCGAACATTCGCGCCGGGGCCGACGATAAGATCGTTCACCCCGCATGCGAAACCGGGCTGATCTCTGAGCGAGCGGAAATGCTCGATAACCGTGACTTTCGACATTTCGCCCGCGACCAAGAGCAGATGCGGAAAGACGGCGGCGTTCGGCGTCGCCAGCCAATGGAAAACCTCAATTGGAAGCTCAATTTCGACCCCGCGCGGCACGTAGAGAAATGCTCCGGCACAAACAAAAGCGCGATGCAACGCGGCAAACCTGGCAGACCCAAGCGTTGGCGGTTCAGCCATGAAGTTCGGGCGAACCAGGTTTTCGTACTCAGTGATCGCGCGCTCGAGCGGCTGAAAAATCACGCCGTGGCCGCGCAACGAGTCAGCAATGACATCGCGCTCGAGCAATTGATCATTGGCGAAAACGAGACGTGCAGCTGACTCCGCAAGCGCGGTTGATCGGTCGAGCAATTCGCCGCGTTGCTTATCCGATAACTCGCTAGTCCGAATGTACTGATCGAGCTTCAGCGCATCGACATTGGCAAAGCGCCAGGCCTGGTCTTTCCGCGAAGGAGGCGGCAGCTTCTGGAACTCGGCCCAGCCGGCGCGTTGCTGCTCGCGAAACCACGCCGGCAGATCCTTGCCTTCGCCAAATGAGTACAACAGCGACGCCGTACGAGTACGTTGCTCCTTCACCGGCTCTAGCAAAGCTGTGTCGTTGTTCATTCGCCAGAACGCTTCCGAATTTACTGGGGATCGCGCCGCGGTTTTTACCCGACGCTGCCTTCCATCTCCAGCTCGATCAATCGCTTCAGCTCGACCGAATATTCCATCGGGAACTGTCGCACGAGATCGTTGACGAAGCCGTTCACGCTCAGGCTCATGGCCTGCGCTTCAGTCAGGCCGCGCTGTTGCATGTAAAAAATTTGCTCCGCGCTCACCTGCGACACGCTCGCTTCATGTTGAACGGAGTTACCCGTGCCGCGAACGGTTATCGCAGGGTAGGTGTCGGTGCGGCTCGTCGCGTTGATGAGCAATGCATCGCACTCGGTGTTGTTCTTGCAGTTCTTGAGGTGCCTGGGCACGTGCACCAGTCCGCGGTAGGTGGCGCGGCCGGTGCCGATGGAGATCGATTTCGAGATGATGTTCGATGTCGTCTCGTCCGCCGCGTGGATCATTTTCGCGCCGGTATCCTGGTGCTGGCCGTTGCTGGCGAGCGCAATGGAAAGTACTTCGCCGCGCGCTTTGCGGCCCTTGAGTACGACACCCGGGTACTTCATCGTCAGCCGCGAACCGATGTTGCAATCGATCCACTTGATCTCGGCCTGTTCGTGCGCGAGCCCGCGTTTGGTCACGAGATTAAACACGTTCGGCGACCAGTTCTGCACCGTGATGTACTGAATTTTCGCTCCGCGCATTGCAACCAGCTCGACCACGGCCGAGTGCAACGTCGCCGTGTTGAATTTCGGCGCGGTGCAGCCTTCCATGTAGGTCACCTCCGCGCCTTCATCCACGATAATGAGCGTGCGCTCGAACTGCCCGAAGTTCTCCGCGTTGATCCGAAAATAGGCCTGGAGCGGGTGCTTCACCTTTACGCCCGGCGGCACGTAGATGAACGATCCGCCGCTGAACACCGCCGAATTCAGCGCGCTAAACTTGTTGTCGCCGATCGGGATCACTTTGCCGAACCACTTCCGGAAAATTTCCGGGTGCTGCTTCAGGCCCTCCGTTGAACCAACGAAAATTACGCCCTGCTCGCCCACAGCTTTCTTGATGTTTGAGTACACGGCTTCGCTATCGAACTGCGCCTCGACGCCGGCGAGGAATTTGCGTTCCTGCTCCGGAATCCCCAGCCGCTCGAACGTGCGCTTCATGTCCTGCGGCACGTCTTCCCATGACCGCGTCGGCCGCTGACCGTGCGCGAGGTAGTAGCGGATTTTCGCGAAATCGATCGCGTTCAGGTCGTCGCTCGCCCAATGCGTCGGCATCGGTTTTTCGTCAAAAATGCGCAGCGCCTTGAGCCGAAACTCGCGCACCCAATCATCCTCGCCTTTGACGTCGCAGATGTAATTGATGACGCGCTCGTTCAGCCCGACGCCAGCATCGTAATCGTACTTAACGTCGTAGTGAAAATCGCCGATCGAACGATCAATGTTAACTGCCGATTGTTCCGTTGCCGTAGCCATAGGTTGATCCCGAGGGGGTAATAACATAACGCAGCGCGCCGGTTTTGCTAATGCGCACGAGCTGCGCTGCAACTCAGTCGGGCGTCACGAGGGCGAAGATAAAGCCATCGTAGCCTTTCGCTCCGACGGTTTGGATTGCGGTTGCACTCACGCGCCGTTCATCGTGCAGCCGCTCGTAAAAACGCCGGATACCGCGAATGTTTTCATCCGCGGTCTGGTCAATCACTGCGCCTTTGCGCACCACGTTGTCGGCGATGATCAGCGTTCCCGCACGCGACAGGCGCAGCGAGGCATCAAAGTATTCGGCATAACTCACCTTATCGGCATCGATGAAGATGAGATCGAATGGCGGATGATGCTGCGCGATCAGCATCTGCAATGTCTCGATCGCGGGTCCGGTGCGAACTTCCACGATGTCAGCCAGACCAGCTCGCGAGACGTTTCGCCTCGCTACATCGGCGTACTCGCGTTTCAGTTCGAGCGTTAACAATTGCCGCTCGGCGGGAGCCCGCGTGCCAGCCAAATTGTGCTGTAGCCGCCAAGCGTGCCGAGTTCGAGAATAGTACGCGCTCCCTGCACTCGAGCGAGCAACATGAGCAATTTGCCCTGCGCAGGTGACACCTGGATCGGCGGCAGTCCGGAGTGCTCACTCTCATGCAGCGCAGCTGCTAGCGCCTCGTCATTGCCGCCAAGGGATTCGCTGATGAACCGATCAACTTCTTCCCAGAGCTCCTCAGGTGAGGAGGACGTGACGCTGCTGTCAGAAGGCGACGACAACGGCGAGCCTACGCTATGGCCGGTTCGGCGGCGTGCTCCCGGATCCAGTCGTAGCCCTTCTCTTCCAGCTCGAGTGCAAGGTCTTTGCCGCCGCTGCGGACAATGCGGCCCTGCACCATCACGTGGACGAAATCAGGCACGATGTAGTTAAGCAGGCGCTGGTAGTGAGTGATGAGAAGCATGCCGCGCGCGGGGCTGCGCAGTGCGTTGACGCCGTTAGCGACGATCTTGAGCGCATCGATATCGAGCCCGCTGTCGGTCTCATCCAAAATGGCGTAGCGCGGCTCGACCATAGCCATTTGCAGAATTTCGCAGCGTTTTTTTTCGCCGCCGGAGAAACCTTCGTTCACTGCGCGCGAGGTGAACGCGCGGGGAATCTCGAGCTGGTCCATTTTTTCGTAGAGGCGGGCGTAGTACTCAGTCGCCTCGAGTTCTTCGCCTTCGGGCAAACGCGCCTGTACTGCCGCGCGAAGGAAGTTGGCGATCGTTACCCCGGGCACTTCGCTGGGATATTGAAAGGCCATGAAGATGCCTTTGCGCGCGCGTTCGTCGGGCTCGAGTTCAAGAATATTTTCGCCGTCCATCAATACCTCGCCGCCGCCTACTTCGTAATCGGGATGACCGGCGATGACTTTCGCCAGCGTACTTTTGCCTGACCCGTTCGGCCCCATGATCGCGTGTACTTCGCCTGCGGCGACGCTGAGGTTCAGCTCGCGGATGATCGGGTTGCCGCCAATCGCCGCGCTGAGGTTCTTTATTTCGAGCTGCTGCATAGTCCGAGCCCAAAAACATAGCGAGATTTCGAGCCGCGTCATCCCGGCGGTGAACGCGATCTTCTTTTCTCCGGCCTGACTGTTAGCTTCCGCAGAGCGCCTCGGCTACGATTCGTCCCGCTCCGAATGAGGCGAACTTTGCGCAGGAAAAAAATCCGCCAGCGGCTGGAGTGGCTGGCCCTGAGTACGGGCATGACGGTCGTTCCATTGCTGCCGCGGCGGCTTTGTTACGGCCTCGGCCAGATGCTCGGCGCCCTCGGCTACTTCGCCGATGTGAAGGGGCGCGCCGTCGCGCTGGCCAATATCGAAGCGGCACTCGGCTGCAGCGGAAAGGAGTCCCGCAGGACTGCGCAAGGTTCCTATCGCACCTTTGCCTGTACATTAATTGACCTACTCTGGAGCTCGCGCCTGACGCCCGAAAATTTCAGGCGCTACATCGACATCGAAGGCCTCGAGCGCGCGGAAGCTGAAGCGGGCGAGCGGCGTTCGGCCATTGTCATCTCGATCCATTACGGCAACTTCGAATGGCTCAGTCTTGCCATGGGATTCCTCGGGT
This sequence comes from Verrucomicrobiota bacterium, assembly GCA_019244415.1. Taxonomy (GTDB): domain Bacteria; phylum Verrucomicrobiota; class Verrucomicrobiia; order Chthoniobacterales; family UBA10450; genus AV69. The sequence continues at coordinate 51,296 of JAFASN010000130.1, forward strand.
ATGCCGCCGACATCGTAGCTGAGCGCCAGAAAAATCCGTTGCTTGAACCGCTGATGCATCGTGCGCGCAATCGCTCCGGGCACACCGTCATTCCGCGCAAGGGCGCCGTCGTGCGTCTCTACAAAACGCTGCGCCGCGGCGGCCGCGTCGCCATTCTCATTGATCTGAATGTGCGCCCCACTCAACCGGCCCTTATCATCCAGTGTTTCGGCCTCGAGACTTGCGTGACTATTGCCCACGCCTGGCTGCACGAGCGCAGCGGCGCGGCGGTGATTCCGGCGCATTGCGAGCCGCTGCCCGGCGGCCGTTACCGCGTGGTATGTCACCCGAAGATTGAGATTCCGCCTGGCGCCACCGCGACCGAGATTGCGCAGGCCAGCTGGGATTCATTCGAGCCAGTCATCCGCAACAATCCCGCTCCCTGGCTCTGGATGTATAAACATTTCCGTTTTCAGCCAAAGACCAGCCCGCGCAAGTACCCGTTTTACGCGAATACTTCGCCGCATTTCGAAAAGCTGAAGCGGCGACTCAGCGCGAGCGGCGCCATCTGACCTCGCGGCTTCGAGCGACAACGACCGTCGGCTGAGTACGCGCGCGGTGCGTGCCTGGTGCTGGCACTTCACGTGCTCGCTTGGGTGTGCTTCCCACCATTCCTATGTCCCACTGTGTTCCTCCCGAAACCGCACTCGAATCCAAAGTCGCCAGCGAACTGAACAACCTTCTCCAGATCATCTCGGGCACGAGCGCCTTGATCGAGAACGTGTGGGACGGCGCCAAAGGCTCCGAGAAATATTTCGAGATGCTGCGCACGAGCATTGAGCGCGCGGAACAGGTCACGGCGCAGCTCGTCGCGCGGGCTGGCGGTACCGCGGGCAAAGTTCATCTCCACCTGGATTTCAACGCTCCTTCAAACGTCGTCACCTTGCCGCCGGCGGAGCCGCGCAAACGCTCGATCCTTATCACCGATGACGAGCCGATGGCCCTGGCGTTGCTGGGAAATCTGCTCGGCGACGCCGGCTACGAAGTGAGTACAGCACAATCCGGCTTCGAATGCCTCGACCGTTTTCGCCGCGCGCCGCACCTGTTCGATCTCGTCCTGCTCGATCTCGCCATGCCTTGCATGAACGGCGAGGAAACCTTCATGCGCCTGCGGCAAATCTTCCCGGCCACGGAAGTCGTACTTATGGCCGGGTTCGTCGAAGCGGCGCAGCTTGCGCGCATGATGAACAACGGCCTGGCGGGTTTTCTTGCCAAACCGTTCACCTCAGGCGACGCCATCGCGCTCGCCGACTCCGTTATCGAACGCGCCCGGCAACGCCGGACCGGCACCATGTGACCGGCAAATTCGCGCGCTACGGCATCGCGGCTGCTCATTCCACTGTACTCATGAGCTCTGCCGCGAGCGCAATTGATCAGCTTTCCCGGAACCGCCTTTTCGAAGGAATCGGCGGCGACGTTCTCGAAAAAATCCGCCCGCAACTGGAAGTACTGCACTTCGATCGCGGTGAAGTCGTCTTTAACGAAGGCGACCCTGGCGATTCGCTCTTCCTGGTGAGCGAAGGTTCGGTGAAAATCTCGCGGCAGGACAAGCGCGGGCAGCAGCAGGTGCTCGCGTACATGCACCCGGGCAACTTTTTCGGCGAGCTCGCGATGCTCAATCGCGCCCCGCATTCCGCCATGGCCACGGCGGCTGAACCGACCACGCTCGGCGCCGTCACCGAAGAAACCTTTCAGCACTTGCTCGAGCTTGCGCCGAGCCGGCTGCATCTGAATTTCCTGCGCTCCGTCAGCGAACATCTGCGCAGTGTTAACGCCCATTTCATCAGTGAGACCTTGCGCAGCGAGAGGCTTAACCTCGTCGGGTCGATGGCGAACTCCATCATCCATGACTTGAAAAATCCGATCTGCATTGTGCGTTGCTGCGCGGATTTGATCGCAAGCGAAACGAACGATCCGCGCCTGCGCGAGCTTACCGGCATGCTCGATAGCGCGGTGGATGGCATGCTCGCCATGACACAGGAGCTGCTCGATTACGCCCGCGGCTCCATGCAGCTGCATAAACAGCTCGTCTCCATCTGGGGAATGCTGGACGAGCTGAACTCGCAGTCGCTCCGCTTGTTGCCGGGCAAAAACATCCAGTTCGTCAAACACATTCGCTACGACGGCAACATTGAGATCGACCCGGCCCGCTTCATTCGTGTGCTCGCAAACCTGATTAAAAATTCACGGGAAGCGATGCGCGGTGGCGGCATTCTCACGCTCACGACTGATCTCGTGCACGATCAAGTCGTCCTTCGCATCTCGGATACCGGCAAAGGCATTCCACCGGAAGTCGTGCCTAAAGTGTTCGAGCCTTTTGTCACGCATGGCGAGCGCGCCGGCACCGGGCTTGGGCTCGCCATTGCCCGTTCCGTCATTGAAGCGCACGGCGGCAAAATCTCCATCTCGAGTGTGCAAGGCAGCGGGACAACGGTGGACATTCGTCTGCCCAAACCGCGCGAGTAGCGGAGGCATTGCGGGTCTGTTTTAGCGCGACGAAGTTGCGCCGTGGCATCGCCGCGCAAACCGAGTCTCCTCGTTTTTCTTCCGGACCAGCAGCGGGCGGATACCATCACGCCTGAGTACGCGCCGAACCTGGCGAAGCTGGCGCAGCAATCGGTCGTCTTCGAGCGCGCCTATGTCACACACCCGGTCTGCACACCGTCACGCTCCGCCATCATGACGGGGACGTGGCCGCACCAAAACGGTTGTACTCACAACAGTGTCCTCTTGCCCGCTAAGTACAAGTGCCTGCCGCAATTCGTAGACAGTAACTATATCAGTGGCTACTTTGGCAAATGGCATTTGGGCGACGACGGCCGGGCGCAGCGTGGGTTTCAGCATTGGATTTCAACCGAAGGAACAAGTGACTACAGCCGCTATCTGATTGAACACGGCCAGAAGCCGGACCGGCCAGATAGCAGCTTTTCCGCGCGGTCTGTTAGTAGATTACCTATTGAGTTATCCAAGACACAATTCCTGGAGAAGCATGCCTGCGACTTCATTGAAAAGTACGGGCGCGAACCTTTCGTTCTGTTTGTCGCGTTTGTAGAACCTCATTCGCCGTATAATGGGCCGCTGAACGCGATCCACCTCTTGCCTGAGGAAGTAAGTACTCCAGCCGAACTCAGGCGCGATACGCCGCTACGGTATCGCCTGATGCAGGAGTGGCAGGAAGCGGAAGCGATCCTTGATCGTGAAAGGTTACCCGAGCAATACTACTTCGGCGTTACTCCGGAAGAACGCAGGAGTATACGGCAGCGCTACCTCGGGCTAGTTACCCAGGTAGATCAAAGCATAGGAGCTATCCTGGAAACCCTGGTGAACAACGGCGTGTTCGATGAAACGATAATTGTTCATACCAGCGACCACGGCGACATGCTTGGTGATCATCAACTTTTCGGCAAGGAAGTGATGTTTGAAGAAGCGGTCCGCGTCCCATTGATCGTCAAAATGCCACACCAGCAGAGTGCGACGCGGTACAGTCATCCCATAAGTCAAATTGATCTATTACCGACATTGGTTGAACTACTCGGCGGCGAGCAGTCCGATCAGTTTGCGGGGACAAGCCGGGCCGCTGTTCTACAGGAAACGGTAAGTACGCCGATCGATGATCCTGTATTTGTCGAATGGTCGCCAAACCGTACCAAAATCAAGAAGCGCAGCACGCTTGGCTGGCGCTGGCGGATCCGCCGGGCAGCCAACGAATCAACTCGCACCATCATCTGCGCCGACGGCTGGAAATTATCATTGCGCAAAGGCGACGTGAACGAACTCTACCAGCTAAATCGCGATCCGGCTGAAACGACGAACTTGTTCGCCAAGCCTGAGTACACGCGAGTGATTCACGAGCTGACCGAACAAGTACACGCCTGGCAGGAACGGACGCGCGATCCGCTCAAGCTATGATCGAGCGCACCGCCATACCTTTGACTAACTTGCTCCAGCGAGACTGCTCCGGCTCGGCCAATTCGCCCATCGTCACATAGTTGCCGTTGTCGCGCTGGAACCATGTTGGCAACGACAGGCCGGCTGCCTTGATACTCCGGTAGCAATTTTGAGTGATCACTCCACGTTGCGTACTTTCGCCGAAAACGGCGTAGTTATCCCGCGTCACAAACAGCCGCAAATCACCCGGCTTACTGATCTCGTCCTTCAGTTCGTCCATGACCTTCGCGTTACGAATATCTGTTTTCATATGTCGGAAAAGATACCGCAGTACTTTGACCCGAATGTATTGGTGGATCCAGATCTGATACCATCTCCTTCTCTCAAGCAGAACGTCGCCATTGGCAGTAGGACGTGCGCGGGGAAAAAGCGATAGCTCCGGTTTCTCGAGAGTTATGCGGCAACGGCAACAAAGCAGGGCAGCGACATCGGGCTGAAGGCGAACATGGTCGAATAGTTCAATGAACTTCGGCGTGACTAGTTGGATGGGATACTTATCGTCCGAACACCAGTAAACCCATTCTTCGTCGTCGAGGTCGTTGATCAGGCGAAGTACCGTGCCAGGTATATCCGCCGGCGTTTCGATGTAATGTTCACGATCTGTGTTTTTGCCTCGTAGTCTCTGATACGGAATGCGAAAGACAAAGGGGTGATCCGGCCAAAGCCTGGCGTATTGCTCGATCATATGCCGGGTAATCACGCGGTGGCGATCCCAGCTCAGGACGATGGCTTTCACAGTAGCTTTAGGCGGGTTAAGTCCTGCGAATCGACAATGCCCACCGGGATATTGTCGTCGTTCACCACGACCAGGTCATCGATGCGGTGGCGCTCGAGCAGATTGAGTACTTCCACCGCGAGCTTGTTTTCATGGACGGCTACCGGGTTCAGCGTCATCAGGTCAGCGACGAGCCGGTCGCCAATTTTCGGGTCGGTCTGGAAATGGCGGGCGAAGTCGCCGTGGGTGAAAATGCCAAGCAACCTGCCGTCGCCGTCGGCCACAACGGCCGCCCCGGCGCGTACCGTAGTCATTGCCTTGAGCACCTCACGAATCTTTGTGTCGGGCGGCACCATTGCCAGGGCGTCGCGCGGGCGCATCACCTGATGTACTCGCATGAGAAGGCTGCGGCCGATCATTCCCGCCGGATGATACCGGGCGAAGTCCTCCTTTTTAAAACCGCGCGCCTCGAGAAGTACCATGGCCAGAGCATCGCCGAGCGCGAGCATGACGGTCGTGCTGGAGGTGGGGGCAAGGTTCAGCGGGCATGCTTCCTGTTCGATCTCGAAGTCCAGTACGATGTGCGCGTTCTGCGCCAGCGTTGATTCGGCCGCGCCGCAGATGGCGATGATCTTCACTTCAAGGCGCCCGAGCGCCGGTAGAATGCGGAGCAATTCCTCGGTCTCGCCGCTCGCACTGAGCGCCAGGACGACGTCGCCTTCCGCCACCATGCCGAGATCACCGTGCAGCGCGTTGAGCGAATCGAGCACTACTGCGGGCGAGCCGGTGCTGGTAAGGGTGGCGGCAATTTTGCTGCCGATGTTTCCCGATTTACCCACGCCGAGTACAACAACTTTGCCCCGCGCATCCGCTGCCTTGCGCAGGATTTCCACCGCATCGCTGAAATTTTGCCCGAGCCGCTCCCGGACGCGCTGAAGCTCGCGAATCTCAATATCGAGCACACGTGCGGCCTTTTCGAGGTAGTCCATCGAAGTATAATTGTGAACCGGGGGACGAAGCCGGGCAAGATGCCCGGGCGTTCGCGGCGTGGGAGGAGATTTTGTATGAAACCATTCGTTCTTAGCAGCTTCATTGCGCTGGTACTCGCTGGCACGGCATTTGGCCAAACCTTCACCGCGCCCGCGCAGCCGCGGCGCACGACCAGGCCGCAGCCTGCACCGCCAATCACATCGCGTGATGTCGAGGGCGTAGTACCGCGTGCTGTTCGCGGCGGGAACCCGGCGCAAATGCTTAATCCCCGCGCCCCGGCGAAGTACGGCACGTCCCGACAGAACGTGATGTTGAAGCCGGACGGCTCGGGCCGCTGGAATGGCATCCGGCTGTTCGTGATTAACTTCTGAGCGGCGAAACAGCGAACGCCGAGCTTCCGGTTGTCGCGTCTTATTGCGCGACGTTTCTCAAGCCGGAGATGCTGCACATCTATCGGCAGATCACCTCGCTGCGGCGTGTGCGCCCGGTGGTGATCGCGCAAAAGCGGGAGAACGCCGACAAATTTCCGTTTGCCCGGCTGGATCTCGTTAGGAAAACGCCGGGGCATTTTCTGCGTCGATTCTGGACCCGCCAGCTGCGCGACACGCCGTGGCAGCTCACGCGTGCTGAAACCGCGCAGTTGATCTGTGTACTCACTCGGGAAAAAGCGGAGTTGCTGCACATTTATTTCGGTCATATCGCGGTGCATTTGCTGCCGTTGATCCGCCATTGGCCGCAGCCGTCGATTGTCTCGTTTCATGGCGCTGACGTCGGCGTTGATCTGGAGAAGCGCGCGTATCGCGAAGCGACCCTGGAGATGCTTTCGGCTGTTCGTCGGGTGCTCGTCCGGTCAGAGTCATTGCGCGACGCGTTGGCCGCGATCGGTTGTGAGGAATCGCGGATTGTCGTCCAGCGCACCGGCATTCCGCTGGAGGAATTTGCGTTCCGGCAACGAACGGCACCGGCGGACGGACAATGGCGTTTGCTTCAGGCCTGCCGCCTGATCGAGAAAAAGGGATTGGCCACGACGCTGCGCGCATTCGCGCAATTCCGGCGCAACTTTCCTGGCGCAACGTTGACGATTGCCGGCGACGGCCCACTGCGCAGCGAACTCGAGGAACTCGCCCGCGAACTTCAGCTCGGTGACGCAGTTCGCTTCACGGGCTTCATCTCGCAAGCGGAGCTGCGCGATTTGCTGTACTCATCGCATGCGTTTTTTCACCCGAGCGAAACAGGCAGTGACGGCAACCAGGAAGGCGTGCCGAACTCGATACTGGAGGCGATGGCGAGCGGTTTGCCGGTTTTCGCCACGCGCCACGGCGGAATTCCAGAAGTGGTGGAAAACGGACGCACCGGTTTTCTGGTCAGCGAGCGTGACTTTACCTCGTTAGCTCAGCGATTGATCGAAGCTGTAAGCAACCCGGAGGAGCTTTTCGCGCTCGGCCGCATGGGCTCGGAAGCGGTGGCGCGCGAGTTTGATCAACGCGAGCAAACCCGTCGGCTGGAAGAGATTTACCTGAGCGAAATGAATCACCGCTCAGCGTGATTCGAACCGGAAAAGGAAGAAATCACAGCTGACAGAAAAAATGCGCAAGACTTTTCCTGCCCGTACTAAACGATAGTTTCTCCATCGCGATTTCAATTGCGCGTGCCGCTATCGCCCGGCGCTCACCCTCATGCTCCAGCAGTCGCTGCGCAATGGTGATGAGCTGGTCTGCGGTGCGATCAACGCCGCAGGTTTCTGGGTAGGCGATTGTCTCAGTGGCGCCATCGCCGCCAACGCAAACACTTCGGCAGAGCAGGGCGTCGCCCGCTACCTGGCCGGGCACACGGCTGCGGTCGAGCTGAAAAACAATCTTGTGGCGCGCGACCTCGCCCAGGTAAGCGCGGTAGCTGGCGCGTTGTTCGTGTACCCGTACTTTGGCGAAACCGATCTGCGCGATCATGCGCGCGCCGCGGCGGCGATCAAGATTGAAAACAGTGACGGCTTCACGCGTGGCATCGCTGATCTTTTTCGCCGCCAGCAGCGCCGCGAGGTGATTCCGCGATGGCACATCGAACTCGCGCGTACCGACGAAAATGCCCGCGCGATGCGCTGCCGACCAGTTCCAGTTTTCATCGTCAATGGGGCATGGCGTGGGGATAAATGCCACCCGCCTGGATGTGACCAACCGCAGGATCTGCGCGGCGTGCTCCGTACTGGCCACGCAGCCATCTGCTGCGCGCGCGATTCGCACGAAGCGCTCAAACTTTCCCGGATCACTCAACTGCTGCGCGATCTGGTGCATGCCGGTTTCCTTGAATGCGACCGCAACCGGCCGCTTCGCTCTCCTGAGCTCGCTCAGCGCCCGTTCGGTCGCGCGAAAATCGCCGCGTAACATAAGCAGCACCGGCCAGCCGCTGGCGAGCGCGCGCTTTGTCTCGCGAAAAACCGCGCCATGCGTGCAGGCGGCGTAGGCGTGAAAGTTGACCGGTGCATGTACTTTGGATGACGCGCGCGCCTGCTCGTCGGAAAAATGTTGCTCCGGATCGCGCCCGGCGGGATTGAGTACCGCGAGCCGGAAATCATCGGCCATGCTCAATCGCCTGTATCGTCGTCGTTGTTGCTGGGCTCGACTGGAATCGCGCGCCGTACTTTCGGTGGCGTCGGCGCTGGAGAAGCAGCCTCGACGGGAACGGCACGCCGGATTTCGACAGGCGAATCTGATGGAACTGCCGCCGCGGTGTCGGCCGGTGGAGCATCAGCGGCATCATCACGCTGCACCGGTTGAGCCTTGAGTACTGGCTTGCTCGGATCAGGCATCTCTTCGGCGACAGCTTTTTCACTCGTCTCGGCTGCCGGCGAAGCTGACGGCGCGGGTGTTGCCGCTGGTTTGAGTTTCAGTGTCGCATGCACCGCATTGTAAGGATCGCGCTCGGCCAGGAGCGTGGGTCCTTTCGGCGTCACCGGCGTTACGCTGCTTGTATCGGCTGCGAGCGAAGCACGCGGAAACTCGGATGGCGGCAACTCCTGCGCGAACGAGGCGCGCGCGCCGCCGTGCACGTTGCAAGGTTCCGTCGGTCTTTGCGCCGCTGTTGCCAGCTCGTCATACGTCGTCTTCACCTCGCCATTAGGCGTTTGCTCGACGCACTTGTCGGTGCCGAGCAAGCCAGATTTTGAGCAAATGTTGACCAACTCAAGGCCGCCCGGCTGCGGGATTTGTTTTGCCGGGAAATGCTGGGCCGCGGTGTTCATTACGTCCACCCACACCGGGAGCGCGATATCGTGCCCGAAAGCGCCGCGGAAAATGCGCTGCGGTTTATCGAACCCCGCCCAGACCGCGCAAGTAACCGAGCTGTCGTAACCGGCAAAAAGTACATCGGTGAAATCGTAGGCCGTGCCGGTCTTGCCGCCCGCATCCATCTGCTTAAGGCCAAACTGTGTGCGCGCTGCTTTGCCCGTACCGTGATCGAGTACATCGCGCAAACAGGAATGTACTTCGTAGGCAATTTCCGGCGCGATAACCTTCTCCATCTTGCCGTCGTGCCGTTCAGCATGCCAGATCGTGCCATCTTTCTCCTCGATGCTCTCGAGTACGTGCGGCGCATTCGGCCGCATGCCGCCGTTTGGGAAAATGGTGTAGGCCAGCGCGAGCTCGGCCAGCGTTACTTCGCTGCTGCCGAGGAATGTTGCCGGGTACGGTCGCAGCGGCGATTTGATCCCGGCGTTGTGCATGAGCTCCACCACGCTATCCACGCCGGGCTCCATGCCGATGCGCACGGTTGCGCCGTTCTTTGATTTCGCCAGCGCTTCACGCGCAGTGATCGGCCCTTCGTAACGGTTATCCGCCGACTCCGGTCCCCACTCGCCCAGAATGCCGGTCCGGCCGCCGATCATCACCGCTCGATTATCCAGCGCGGAATCCTCCACGATCGAGCCCGGGAACAGCCCGTCGGCAAACGCCGCCGCGAATACGAATGGCGTTATCGCGGTGCCCGCCGGCCGGCGCGCCTGCAACGCACGGTCATATTGATTGTGCTCGAAATCGCGCCCGCCGACGAGCGCGAGAATGCCGCCCGTTTTGTTGTCCAGCGCGATCACCGCCCCCTGCAAGTACTCCGGGCGCGGCTCCGAATCGCTGTGGCCTTTGCGGAAATTGGCCGCGTACTCAGCGTAGGTTTGATGATCATAGCCGGGATGTTTCTCCGCAGCATCAAGATGCGAACGCAGCGATTCCTCGGCCGCCTTTTGCAGATCAGCGTCAATCGTGGTGTGAATGCGAAATCCTTCGTTCATGGCGCGGTCCCAGCCGACTGTCTCGATGACTTTCTGCCGGATCAGATCCACCGCATAAGTCTGTCCCTGCGCGCTTTGGCGGTCGCCCACGAGCAGGTCTGTTGATTGCGCACTTTCGCAGCGCTGGCGATCGATAAAACCGAGCTCGCGCATCCGCGCCAGCACCACATTGCGCGTCTCGCGCGCGGCGGCGCGGTCGGTCCACGGCGAGAGCCGGTTTGGGCTTTTGATCAATCCCGCCAGCGTGGCGCATTCGGTCAGCGTCATCTGGCTCGCCGGTTTATCGAAATAACCGCGCGCTGCCGCTTCCGCGCCATAGAGGCCGCCGCCGAAGTAAATGCGGTTGAGATACAGCTCCATGATCTTCTGCTTGCCGAGCGCATGCTCGATTCGTTCTGCCAAAAAGATCTCCAGCAGCTTGCGGCGGAACGTTCGCTCCTTAAGGGAGAAACTGTTTCGCGCGAGTTGCTGCGTGATCGTACTTGCTCCCTGCCGCACGTGACCAGCCGTCACATTCTTGAGTGCGGCGCGCACGATTCCCCACGGATCGTAGCCGCCGTGCTGATAAAATTTGCTGTCCTCCGTGGCGACGACAGCGTTGACCAGATCGCGCGGGATTTGGTCATAGGGGATTGTCTGCCGGTTCTCGACGTAAATCTGACCGAAGATTTTGCCGTTGCGATCGAGGATCACGCTCGCGGATTCCATCTGGTCGAGTTTGCTCAGGTCGTAGGTCGTGGCTTGCGCCTTGAGCTGCGAAGCGAGCAGCGCGAAGTAAATGGCCCCGGCAAATAGTAGCAGGAGTACGATGACGGCCGGGACGTAGAATACCGGGCGTGCATACCAGGCTCGCCGGTACTTATAACTCAGTGGCGGGACGAGGAACGATGTCGGCATTCAGCAGAGACGAAACGAGGCAAACCTTAGGCGTAAATTCAGGGAAAAGCGATTCGCGGCTGACCAAGGCTCTGTTGTGAGCGAAACCGATCCCCATCCTGTCATTCCGAGCGCAGCGGAGCGGAGCCGAGGAATCCCGACAAGTGACCGGACAGCTACGCTACGGGATCCCTCGGCTTCGCTCGGGATGACGCTATTGGGGGAAATCATCCGCGAAGAAATTGTTGCGCACGGCCCGATGACCTTTGCCCGTTTCATGGAACTTGCGCTTTATCACCCACAGCACGGCTACTATGGCAGCGGGCAGGCGCAAATCGGTCGCGGCGGCGATTTCTTCACCAACGTGAGCGTCGGTGCGATTTTCGGCAAATTGCTCGCGGCGTACTTTATTGAATGGTGGCAAAAGCTGGGGCGGCCTGACGAGTTCACCGTCCTCGAGCAAGGCGCGCACGACGGGCAATTTGCCCACGACGTACTCAGCGCTCTCGCTCGCAGCCAGTGCTTTGAATCCATTCGCTACTTGATCGTTGAGCCATTCCCGATCTGGCGCGAACGCCAGCAGCAAAAACTCGCGACTTTTTCCGGGAAATGCTTCTGGGCCGAATCAATCCAGGAGGTCGAGCCGTTCATCGGCATTCATTTTTCTAACGAGCTCTTCGACGCCTTACCTGTTCATTTGCTTGATGGGGAAGGCGGCGAATGTCTTGTCTCTTTCGATGGCGGTCGTTTTCATCTAGATAAGTACGCGTCCCGCGAAGAAAGTACAGACGCGCCAAAACTCATGCGCGAAATTGCGGGGAAACTTTCGCGCGGCGTTATTCTCGTCATCGACTACGGCTACACCCGCGAGCAACTGGCCGCGCGCACGGAAACTTCGCTGCGCGTCCGCGCCCGACATCGAGTTCTCGCGTCGCCGTTCGCTGAAATCGGTCAGGCCGACATCTCAGCGCATGTAAACTGGACCGCTCTCATCGAAGCGGCGCAATCAGCCGGCGCGCAGCTAATTGGCCTCGAGGATCAACATCACTTTATCACCGGGATTCTGCGCGAGCTGGTGCCAGCGGCTGACGTGCAACATTTCTCCGCGTCAGACAAACGCGGCCTGCAAACATTGCTCCACCCAGAAATGCTCGGCCGGAGCTTCCACGCGCTTGCGTTGGGCAAAAACTTCTCCTCTCCTCTTGCCGGTTTCGGTCCGTAATCTCCGGTCAGTACGCTGAAGCTGTTGGTGCCTAACCTTTGCTCTGGAAAAAACGGAAGATTGGCCTCACATTCTCCAGCCAGGTTGATCATGGGCGATCCCGTTAATCCCGACGTCACGGCAGTACAACGCGCTGAGCTGCCCAATGGTGAGCGCGCGGCCACTCAAACACCGGAACGGGCTGATCTCCGGCCGGAAAGTATTCAGGATGCAGTCATTCGGCTGGCGGGCAACTCTCAGGATGGTATCCAGACGGCCGGCGCATTTCTCGCGCGGCTCGCCGGCCGCAGCGACCAGGAAGTCATGACGTACATGACGATTCCCGCGACCATTTCCGGCGGCCCGTCCATATTCCAAGTACGCATCGGCTCGGGCGAAGTACTTTCACCGGGCGATGAGGCAGACTTTCTCGTCGCGTTTTACCAGCATAGCTATCAGGACCACGTCAGCTTCCTCAAAGAAGGCGGCGTGCTGCTTTATGATTCGGACAACGTTGAGCCAAATCTCGAAGACAAGCGCTACGTTTATGTAGGCGTCCCGGTCACCGGGCTCACCGTCGAGGCGCTCGGTGGCACCGCCAAGGATAAAGGCAAAAACATTTTCGTACTCGGGCTGATCGCGAAGATTTTCCATCTCGATGTCGAGAAGCTCGTCGCGCTCATCAAAGAAAAATTCGGCGGCAAAGACGAGAGCATCGTCAACACCGCCATCATGGCGTTCACCGCCGGGTACGCTTACCCCGTCGGCAACCTGCTCTCGAAGCTTTACCAATTCGAAAAGATCGAAAAATCGGGTGGGCGCGCGCAGATAACCATGGATGGAAACCAGGCGCTGGCCTACGGCCTTATCGCTGCGGGCGTGCGTTTCGGCGCCGGCTATCCGATCACGCCCTGGTCTTCTGTCATGGAAATTCTCCGGCGTGAACTGCCTAAGTACGGCGGCACGTTCGTGCAGGCTGAAGACGAGCTTGCATCGGTCTCAATCGCACTCGGCTTTTCCCTCGCGGGCTATCTGCCCGTGACCGGCAGCGCAGGACCGGGCATTTCGCTGAAGACGGAAGCGATCGGCTGGGCGTCGATGGCGGAAATGCCGCTCATCGTGGTGAATGTGCAACGCGGCGGCCCGAGTACTGGCCTGCCGACGAACGTCGAGCAAAGCGACTTGTACCAGGCGATCTTTGGCGGCCACGGCGATAGCCCGCGCGTCGTGCTCGCGGCGAAAACGGTGGAAGATTGTTTTTACATCGCCATCGAAGCCGGGCGGATTGCCCGCAAGTACAGCACGCCCGTTTTTATTTTGAGCGACGGCTCGCTGGCCACGCGCATCGAGGCGTTTGACGAGCCGAATCTGGCCGAGCTGATGCAGGAAGCGAAGCCTGACCTCACGCCGCGCGAAACGCACAAGCCGTATGCGCTCGAGCGAACGACGCACCATCTCGCGCCGGGCACGCGCATTCGCGACGGTAAGTACCCGCTGCTGTCGGGGCTCGAGCACGACGAGATGGGTCATCCCACCGGCAGCCCGAAGATGCACATGGCGATGACGGCGAAACGCCGCAACAAATTGCGCGAGCTTGCCAAGGAATTACCGCTCCCTGACGTTTACGGCCACGATGAGGGCGACGTCCTCCTCGTCGGCTGGGGCTCAACCTACGGCCCGATCCACGACGCGGTGAAACAACTGCGCAGCCGCGGCGAGAAAGTAAGTGCGATCCACTTGCGACATTTGCACCCGCTGCCGGACGGATTGGAAAACATTTTTGCGAGATTCAAGAGCATCGTCGTCATCGAGATGAATGACCAGGGCGTTTACGGCTTTGGCCAGCTCGCGACGGTTTTGCGCGCCCGCTTTTGCGAGCCGAAGATTCAAAGTCTCACCAAGACCGACGGTCTCACTTTCCGCGTCAAAGAGATCCTGAATGGGCTCGGGCAAGCGCATTCGCCGAACGGCTCGAAGTCCAACGGCGCTTCCGTTACGCCGGAGCCGTCATCGCCGACGCGCGCCGCTGCCAGCGTCTCAGCCGAGCGTGATCACGCCATGGATAACACACCGAACCAACCCGGTACTGAAGCGATCCTCGCCTCCTCCGGCACAAACGAAAGCCGCGACACCGAGAAGGAGAGATGAATCGGGAAACAGCAAAGCCCCAATCGATTTGAAAACCAGAAATCCAGAAACAGAACCAACTCGTCTGAATTTTTCTGGTTTTGTGGCGTTGAAAGTACTCCCTCTGCGGCGATTTCGCCGCGAAGCTTTGAATTTCGAAATCAAAGAACCAGAAATGAAGTCGGATATGCCTTTTTTCTGGCTTCGTGGCTTTCAAATTAAATCCCTCTTATGAACGATACAGAGACTGTAGCAATGCCGGTTGAGACGCCAGGTCTAGTAGACTTCCCGCGTGAGAAACTCACCAAGAAAGCCATCACCGCCGACCATCCCACCTGGTGTCCGGGCTGCGGCGACTTCGCCGTCCTCGCCTCGTACTACAAGGTCCTCGAGAAGCGGCAGGTCGATCACGAGAAGATCGTCACCCTCGCGGGCATCGGCTGCTCCTCGCGCTTTCCCTATTTCGTCAATGGCTACGGTGCCCACTTCATCCATGGCCGCGGGGTCCCGCTCGCTTCCGGCGTGAGTCTTTCGCGGCCGGACCTTAAGGTCTTCCTCTTCGGCGGCGACGGTGATGGTTTCTCCATCGGCGGCAACCACCTCGACCACGGCGCGCGCAAAAACATCAACCTCACCTACGTCATCATGGACAACTTCGTCTATGGTCTGACGAAAAAGCAGACCTCACCGACGTCGCCCATCGGCTTCAAGAGCAAGACCGACCCGCAAGGCGCAGTTGACCAACCGGTGATCGCCATGAAAAAGCTCGTCGCCAGCGGGGCCACCTTCATCGCCCGCACCCACGCCGCCCAGGTCAACCACATGATCCAGATGATCGAGCGCGCCATGGATCACCAGGGCTTCTCGGTGATCGAATGCTTGTCAGAGTGCGTCGAGTTCTATCCGGGAGCGTTCGACCCCGCGAATCCACGAAAGGGTGGATCGTTTGAGTTAATTCAAGAGAAGAAGTGGGATGGAACGGCGGAAGATGAAATGCGCCACGACGTGACGGATGAACTCGCCGCCTACAAGTTGGCCATGTTGCCTTTCCCCGGCGTCTTCGGCGTCTTTTATCAATCCGACCGACCTACGAAGAACGCGTTGGAGAAACGTTGGGTTGATCAATCAAGAGAGAAGATCGGGCAGGCCAGCGATTTGGATATTCTCCAGAAGACGTTCGACAGAATGAAGTAGCGCTACACATGTAGCGTACTTCACGCTTCCTGCTTCTGACTCGGAGATTCATCAGAGGCATTCGATCGCACGAATTAGTCGCCTGCTCGCGATTTAAACGCGGGGGAAGTGGATTCGGAGCTTGTAGCAGACGAAGAGCACCAGAATCGCTCCGAGCGTTGAAACGATTAGACCCGCGGGATGATAGCGCTCGGTCGCTGGCCGAACGAAGAGGTGTGTGACGGCACCGCCAATCAGCGAACCAACGATCCCGAGGACGATCGTCCAGAAGATTGTCATGTGCGTGTGCATAACCGATTTGGCGATGACTCCCGCGATCAGGCCGACGAGGATGTACCAGATGAAGTGGAACATAAGATTTAGCGCTGGTCTGTATTCAAGGTAGGATTCGCGACAGTTGGCTCACCTGGCGGTGAAGCAGCCGTTGGGTTCCCAATTCCGGCGTCAGCCGAAACTGGAGCAGCCGTTCGCGGCGAACCGGGAACCTGCTGTCCGCCCTCACCCGGAGCACGCGTCGGCGCATCTGTTCGCCTTGTCCAAATGCTGGACCGGGTCGAGTCCCGCGGCTCGCGTTCGCCCCAGCCGTGCGTGGCCGGTTCGTCGGTCTTCACGGGGGCATTCGCGTCCCCTTTTTCGCTGGCAGGCTCACCTTCAATGAGCGCGTCGTCAGGAACTACGACAAGCTCGTTGCCCACTTGCAGGTCGGCATCAGCCCGGACGTATCCATGGATGCGGGAGCGCTGCTGGTTGAAGATGCTCTCGAGTTTGTTGCGAACACCCTCGCCGACAGCAAAGCCAATAATTGTCCCGTCCGTACCATTAATGAGCACGTCGTCGATCGAGCCAAGCAGGCGGCCGCTGCGGGTGACCATTTTGTGGCCAATGACATCGGACATCCGGGGAAGATTATCGAGCTCGTCCGGCACGCGCTTTTCAAGAGAGGAACCGCGCACGGTGACCGCATCGGGCCCAATGGAATGCAGTGCCGAAGCGGGAATAATCCGGCGTGTGCCGCCCGTGCCCACAATCGTTTCCCCGTGCGCGACGACAAAGCCCGCCACTCGCTCGCCATCGCGTTGCACGATGATCTCTTTGATTTTGCCGAGACGTTGCGCCGCTTCCATGTCTATGACGGCCCGCCCCACCAGTTGACTTCCCTTGATCATATCCAGCCTCGCATTCCAGCTCGCTACACGTTTAGAAGCCGATCGAAAAACGCGCGGTAACGCTGCAGCGCTACGCGCAGATCTTCGGTTGAGACATTATCGCCGCGGCCCCACTGTCCCTCGAGTTTGGAGCGCTCGTCGGCGAAGCTGCTCGCCAGCCGCTTGATGACGTCCGCTACCAGCGCATCGCCCTGCTCCACCGCACGGCGCGGCTCATCCACAAACGCCGCCTGGATTTCCGTCCAGCGGTTACGGAAATTGGCCGACTCGTTCTCAGGAAAAAGCGGCGTAGCCTTATCGATGTCGGCGGGCCGGCCGGTTGTTCCTTGACGATTGTCCAAGTCCTTCGCCACTTCGGCCGTAGAAGTCGGTCTGTCGCCGCTGCGCGGTTCATCCCCGGCTATTTCCATGGCCGGCCGATCAGTTGTTGGTTCCATACTCATCGCATTGCCTCCTCGCGTGTTGCTGGTTGTGCTAACAGTTCTTCAAAGAGCGATCGGTAATAGACCATCGCCTGGCGGATATCTTCGGTGGTCGCCTTACCGGCGTTGTTGCGCAGCGCGATATCCCGCGCAGCCCGATAATTGTTCACCACGTTGGGATGATCCACCGAGATGTCTGCCGCTCGCTGCTCAAAATCCCCGATCGGATAGCCGCGCGTCTGCATCAACTCTTTCACGAGCGTGTCCGCCTCGCCCGCCGCTTGAGATGGCTCATCCACAAAGCGCGCCTGAGCCTGCTTCCACGCCTGGGTGAACCGGTCGTGCTCTTCCGACGTGAGCGCACGTATATTCAGGCCGCGTACACGCTTCTCCCGCGCTGCCAGCTCCGCCTCCGCCTTGCGCTCGTCGCCGAACTGCCCCACCGCACGCTGGTATTCAGGCCCGAACTTCTGCCGCAAGGCGTCCGAGCGCCGGCGTTGCAGAAAGAGGAATACGCCCACTGCGATCACCACCACGATGAGCACCAGAAGCAATATAGCCGTCGTTGACATCGTTCCTTCCAGGAGGCGACAGAATCCAGCGCCGCCAGCAATAGACATTCGAAATTGATCGCTGCTCTGCGTCCCTCTCTCGGAGCTCTATCAAAAATCGCAGGCTCTGCGACCGCTGAACTGCCGATTCGAAACTGCGGCGTTGCGTTCAACGCTACGCCGTTCAGTTGCGTTGGCAGCAAAAGAAGACCAGCCTCAGGAATGCAACGATCTTCCTACAACGCGAAGGCCTATTCCGCTGCGAGTGAGAAATCGGGGCTCCGCTCAGCAACCATTCCGCGCCGCGAGCCGTTGGAGCGTGACGTGCAGATCGAGATTCTCTACTGCGGCATCTGCCACTCCGACCTCCATTCCGTTCGCAACGAGTGGAGCGAGTTCATGGCCACTCAATACCCGATCGTTCCCGGCCATGAAATCGTCGGCCGTGTCACCAAAGTCGGCTCGGGCGTAACCAGGTTTAAAGAAGGCGATCTCGCTGCGGTCGGCTGCATGGTGGACTCGGATCACACCTGCGCGCAATGCAAGGCTGGTCTTGAGCAGTTCTGCCCGAACATGGTTCTCACCTTCAACTCGCCGGACAAACACCTCGGCGGCGTCACCTACGGTGGGTACTCCGACATCGTCGTCGATGAACCTTTCGTCCTGCGCGTCCCGTCTCACTTGGGACTCGCGGCCGCGGCGCCGCTCCTTTGCGCCGGCATCACCACCTATTCGCCCATGCGTCACCACGGCGTAGGCAAGGGGAAGAAAGTCGGAGTAGTCGGTCTCGGCGGCCTCGGCCATATGGCGGTAAAATTCGGGCGCGCCTTTGGCGCTCACGTCGCCGTCTTCACCACCTCGCCTCACAAGAAGGAGGACGCGCTTCGTCTCGGCGCCGATGAAGTCATTCTCTCGCGCGACGCCAATGAGATGAAGAAACACGAGAGAAGCTTCGATTTCATCCTCGACGCCGTTTCGGCCGACCACGACATCAATGCCTACATCAACCTGCTCGCCGTGGACGGCAATCTTACCCTGGTCGGTGCTCCTGCTGAACCATTGCGCGTGCCCGCCTTCAGCCTCATCATGGGCCGCCGCAACCTCTCCGGCTCAGCCATAGGCGGAATCGCCGAGACCCAGGAGATGCTCGACTTTTGCGGCAAACATCACATCACGGCCGATATCGAAGTGATCCCAATCCAAAAATAAACGAAGCCTACGAACGACTACTCAAGTCCGACGTAAAATACCGCTTCTCCATCGACATGGCGTCGCTTAAGTCTGAGTAAGCGAGGTCGGTCGCGGGGAAATCGTTATAACTCCGGCATCAGCGCGCGTTCGGCTGAATTCGCACTTCGGGCGTCGCCAGCGAGCTGGACACAAACACGGGTGCGTTTACAAAACGCAACATATGCGGTTGACGCACTCGTCTCCCGCAATAGACTGCGGTGCATTGCAAAGCAAGAATTCCTGATCGACACCAGCACGCCCCCGGATAAGATCAAGCCCTTTGCGCTAGAGCGTATGAAGGGAAGCGATCGATCTCTCTTGTCAACGAAGCCGATTCCTCGCCGCGAACGGCTCATACTCGCTTTGGACGTTCCGACTGGAGAAGATGCGAAGCGCTTAGTGAATGAACTCGGGGATTCCGTGCTCTTTTACAAACTTGGGCTGCAACTGTTCATGTCGGGAGATTACTTCCCGCTAATCAAGTGGCTCACGGAACGAAACAAAAAGGTTTTCGTCGACCTAAAGTTCTTCGATGTTCCGGAAACTGTGAAATCGGCGGTTGCGCAGCTACGGCAACATCACGTCTCGTTTGCCACAGTTCACGGCAATGAAGGTATGCTCCGCGCTGCCATCGAAGAAAAAGATGGAATAAAAATATTATCTGTCACCGTTCTGACGAGCCTCGATCAGACTGATCTGCAAGATCTCGGATTCGAATGCGACGTTGCGACTCTCGTGCTGTCGCGAGCTCGGCGCGCGCTGGAGGTGGGCTGCGACGGGGTAATTTCGTCGGGACTTGAAGCAGAAACGCTGCGCAATGAACTTGGAGACAATTTCCTGATCGTTGCTCCCGGGATTCGGCCAGTGGAGAATAGACTGCAGGACGATCAAAAGCGCATTGTCACGGTGCAAGAAGCGTTCCTGAAAGGCGCCGACTACGTTGTTATAGGGCGGCCGATCCGGAGTGCTAGTAACGCCAGATGCAAAGCCGAAGAAATTCAAGCTGAAATAGCTGAACTTTTCGGCTGAAAATCGGTGTCGGCGTGGACCGTTCGAACAGCAAGACATCAATCATCTTGAGCCGCGTATCCGACTCAATTAGTGTGTTCCGATGCAGCGCTGAGTTGTTCGAACTTACTCTGCAGCTCGGCAAAGCCAGCTTCTCGCGCTCAAGGAAGAGAGCGTAGAAGCATGCTTAATCCAAGTTGTCGATCGGAGAACTCTAGCAGCTTGAATGTGCAATGGTAAACACCTCTCTCGTCATTTAGAATTGTCGATCGTACTCTCGCGATACTCGCGTCAGCAACGCCGAGTACTCCATCTGGGTCGCCTCAAGATCTCTCCACTTAAACGGAAATCCGTTTGCGTTAGTCGCGCGAAATCGGAGGAACTGAAACTCATCGAAAGCTGCCTTAGCACGCTCCGTTAGTCGCCGCGCCGCCTGCGCAGCTTCCTGGATCGGGTGCTTATATCGCTTACCGTCGGTCGGCCATGACTTGTTTCCTTCGAAGGAGACATATTGCTCCGCGAAGGTGATGCCGACGAATGCTACACAGATCGGGTGTCCTCCTCCTCGCTTAAACTGCGTAGCTTGATTAACGAGATCCGTTATCACTCGATCGATCTGTTTAATCATTGCTTTTGCTAGTATGTTTGTCTCGGCGCCGATCTCGATAGTCGCAACTGGACCACGTGCGACGAGCATTCCCTCTTCGAGAACGGCAACAGCTGCTGGAACTAGTTCGCCAAATGTACCATCGCCACGCCGACCTGGCTTTCCGATCATCAGATTGCGCAGGTTAACCACTCGTTCGTGTCGTTGAACCCGCTCTATCAGCTTCGTTGATTTGCCCAGCGCAACTAAATCCTCATACATCTGAGATGCCACTAGATCACCGAGATTAGATGCGCGGTGGCGATACGGCTTACCTTCGAACAAGCTGCGGAAGGTGCGGAGGAGCGCGTACTTCTCCTCGCTCATCAATCTACATGTAACTTCGAATGAGTAGCACCGACGGTGCGCGGAAGGGCAGTCGCGAGATGCAGCCGCTGTTCCGCGATTTTCAAGTAAGCGGGTTCTATCTCGTTGCCGACGCTATTCCTTCCGGTCGCGATTGCGGCGAGATTGGTACTGCCTGTTCCAACGAACGGATCAAGTACCGTATCGCCTGCAAACGAGAAGAGCTTTATCAGCCGCTCCGCCAAACTCACGGGGTAAGGCGCAGGATGACCGCGGCGCGTCGATTCGCCGTTGATATCCGCCCATGCAGAGCGAAGCCATGACTTCATCTCGTCGCGCGTAAGCATCGACAATGCTTTCTGAATCGCGGATGGCGAGCGGTACTCGCCGCCTTTGCGCAGGAACAGAATATATTCCACATCATTCTTAATGATTGCGTTGGGCTGATAAGGCTTGCCATAGAAACCTGCTCCGTTTCCTTTCGCTTCCGTTACTCCATTTGCGATTTTGAACCAGAATATGGGTGTGAGTGCATCGAGACCAACCGCACGTGCACGAACCATGATGTCCGCGTGCAGCGGCATCACGAGATGCCGCCCTTGTCGCCGTGGAATGCAAACGTCCCCCACGACACAACAAATCCTGCCACCCGGCACAAGGACCCGCGCGCATTCGCGCCAGACCCTGTCCAACTCACCAAGGAAAGCTTCGTAGCTGGCAATCTCTCCAAGTTGGCCAGCATTGGACTCGTACTTCTTTAGGGTCCAATACGGCGGCGAGGTCACGATGAGGTGCACGCTCTCACGAGGTGCAACGACGAACACGCGGATTGTCGCGTTTAGCTTTTCCCGCCTCTTCTCGTGCGCCCGTGTTCGCGCTGGGCGCAGTGCTGGAGCGGTTCGTCTCTGATACGAAGGGGAAGGCTTGGCCGGCGGCCGCTTCTTTTGCGTTGCAGGTCGAGGGTGTCGAAGGGGCGGTGTGGGGACGGATTTGGTGCCGCCCTCTTCGCCCGTGATGAAACACCCGTCGATGCGACATCGGGCGTCGTATGTTTTCGAGGTATCCGATCACCTTCGCGGAAGAGGTAGTCTCTCTTTCCTCGCCTCGACGAGCTTCGCGGAAGACGTAGCCTCTCTTTCCGCAGGTGGATAGGATTTGCCGAGGCTGTAGTCTCTCTTTGCTGACCTAGATAATTTTAATCGACCTCGTAGCCTCTCTTTCCGGGCATTGGTAAATTTCCCAGGAGCTCTAGCCTCTCTTTCATGAGGCTGGGAAATTTCGCTTCGTCGTAGTCTCTCTTTCCAAATGTCGCCAAAGTTGGTTGACCTCGAATAGGATCTATTTGCGGGTGTGCGTGAGTCTCGCCAAAGAGCGCAGTAGTTCTTTGCGGTCAGCCTTGACCGGGGCGCTGTCGCGGGCTGCGTCTTTTTGTTCGCAGACGCCGATTACCGGAACATCCGATACCGCACGGGCGGAGCAGTGCGGTGGCGCGCGGCGAGTTCGAGCGGTGATGTAGTCACGAGGGGAGTAGCACGAAAGAGCGATGGCGCGCGCCCCCGTCCCTTTGTCACCTCGATTATCTTCCCGTCGCGTTTCATCCGGTTCAGGACCACGGAAACTTTCTCCACCCCCATCGGACACTCTGCCTGTCGAAGAACGGCCGCGATGTCGCGCACGGTGAAGTCGGTGGTCATCTGCCGAATCGCCCATGTCACCGCTCGAATCCCTCCGCCGTACCCCTTGCTCAACGCCTGCAAATTCACTTCCGGCGTGACCGGGACAGGCGGCGTCGCCTCCACAGAAGGAGCGGCTGCCTGAGCATTCGTGGGCCGCTCGGACTCATCGCGCCCCACTCCGCCGGCGTGGCGGGCCACCGATTTGTCGCGATCAGCCCGAATGAGCTGATACGCGGCGAGTAGTTGTTGGCGTTCGGCGATCTGCTCGCGAAGCTCCGCCTCCCGCACCGTAATTTCTTCGAGAGTCATGGGCATTTAGGAAAGCCAGCAAATGCAATGCTAGACGCCCAGACGCCCGCTGCGGCACTCTTCTGTCATTTAACGGTGAGGCGTCGGCCCGGCGACCGCGCGCCCGCGTGTCACTGCGGATTTTCCGTGGTCCGGCGGGTTCCCGGCACGCTGTGTTCGGAAACGGGTCGGCGCCCTACCCGTCACGCTTCGACCCGGGAGGCGTTCGCCCGTCGTTGTTAACTTTTCTCGCGTGTTCCGGCGCGCAGCTTTTCGCGTTGGGCGCGATGCTCGAGCCATTGCTGGAGCGGCTCGTCTCGAATGACGAAGTGGAAGCCTTGCGTGGCGGCGGCTTGTTTGGTGCGTTGGAGGTCGAGAGTTTCGAAGGGTACAGTGTGGGGGACGGACTTGGTGCCGCTTTCTTCGAGAGTGATGAAGTGGAGCTGGTCGTTTTCGCGCCAGTAATCAGCGACGGTGTAGCTGGTGCCGTCTTGGAAGACGAGCTGTGGACGGATGGTGGAGGCGCTGCCGAGAAGCAAATAAGCGGGTGAGGCTGGGATGAAGCTCGGGGCGGAATATTGCGTGGTGAGATACGGGACTGGATACGGAACGGGATAGAAAACCGAAGTCGGCGCGACTGGTGGAAAGAGATAACGCCGGCAGAACCGATCCAGCACAATCACGTTTATCGGTCGGCGAGGTGCGACATGCGTCTGGGCGATGGCAACTCTACTGCCAGCGAGAAGTCCCAACACCGCACAAAAAATCGCCCGCCACATTCAACCTCCTGCCGCGCAAAATCCCACAATTCAATTGTACGCTCCAAGCGCAACGCAGCAACCGTGACAGTGGGAACACGGATTTTCATCGATTGAACAGGCTTCGCAGTTATCTGCATCCGTGTTTCAGTGTTTTAATCCGTGGCGAAAATGCCGGCTGCCGGTGATTACCCGTACTTCCAGCGCTTACCTTTTGAGTACCAACTGGGATACTTTCAGGTGCCGGCAAGGATTAGAATGGCGTGCGAATCGCCGGGATCCTGCTCGCCGCTCACGAAGCGAAATCCGCATTTTTGCAGGACGCGCATGGAGGCGCTGTTGTGTTTGGCGACGCCGGCGTGCAGCGGCCGGCGTTTTTCCATCTGAAGGAAAGCGGAGAGCGCCTGCGTGGCGATGCCGCGGCCCCAAAAGGCGCGATCAAGCCAGTAGCCGATTTCGCGTTCGCCATCGCGGATGAAGCTCACGATGTGCCCGGCTGTCTGGCCGTTTACGATGATGGTCTTCGTCAGGCCCGTTTCGCTGGCCAGGATCTTTGCCCAATGGGCGTCGAAGGCGGGACGGTCGCGGGAGTTGAACATCACCATGGCCAGGGCTTCGGGATCGCGTTGATGCTCGAAAAACAACGGCAGGTCGTCAGGCTCGACGTCGCGTAATTGGACTTGTTGGTTCATGCGCGATACCGCAGCGCAAATCGTGGGCGGGAGCGAGACAGAAATCTCCTCACCACGAGGCAAGTCATCAAGCCGTTCCGGCATTCCTCTTTTCCCTGATCATCTCCTGCTCCGGTTCCTGTATTCCTGGCTTCCAAATTCACTCCCACTGAGTGACGGTTCCGTATGCAGAAAATTATTCCATTTCTCTGGTTTGACTCCAACGCGGAGGAAGCGGTCGCGTTTTATCTCTCCGTCTTTAAGGATGGCAAGATTGTCTCGACAGCGCGCTACCCGGAAGGCGGGCCGGCGCACTTGCCGGCGGGCAAAGTGATGACGATCGCGTTCGAGCTGAATGGGCAGCAATTCGTGGCTTTGAATGGCGGACCCGGCTTTCCGTTTACGAACGCCGTCTCACTGGTCGTGAATTGCGAAGGGCAGGAGGAGATCGACTACTACTGGGAGAAGCTCGCGGCCGATGGCGGCGAACATATCCAGTGCGGCTGGCTCAAGGACAAGTTCGGTATGCCGTGGCAAATCGTGCCGAGGCAGATCTGGGATTGGTTGAACGGCGATGATCCCGCGCGCGTGCAACGCGTCACGGCCAAGGTCTGGCAGATGGAGAAGCTCGACCTCGCCGAACTCGAGCGGGCGGCGAATGGTTGAATTTGGAAGCCAGAAAGCCAGAAGGGAAGAAAAATTTCAAAGCCATAAAACCAGAAAACTGACTGCATCTGTCGAATCTTTCTGGCTTTCTGGTTTTCAAATTCATCCTGCATTGCACCACGATCACGCCACCGGCACGACCGGCACCGGCGTTTCGGTGTGGATGATTTCTTCCTTATCAGTGATGAGCTTGCGCAGGATTGGGATAAGAATGAGGAGCGCCATTCCTACCGCTAGACTGCCGAGACCTAGCTCGGTGAATAGTCTCGCGTAGCCAGCATTTGTCGCGGCGGCGGTGGCGCCGTTTGGCTCGGGGATCATGCCGGAGAAATCACCCGCAAAGAGTGACGCGAGACCGGTCACGAGCATCCAGCTTCCCATCATCACGCCCTGGTATTGCCGCGGCGCGAGCTTGCCGATCATGGCGTAACCAATGGGCGAGATGAGCAGCTCGCCGATGCTTTGCAGGACATAGCTGGCAAAGAGCCAGGCAAACGCGCTTTTACCATTCCCGCCGGCTAACTTGATGCCGAGCGGTAGAATGAGAAACGCGACCGCCATTAAAAGAAGCGAGGTGGCGAATTGCTGTGGAATATCGATGCGCCAGCCACGGCCCCGCATTCGGGTGAAAACCGACGCCAGCAGCGGGCCGCCGACCACGATGCAAACCGTGTTGATGTTCTGAATCCATTGCGGCTGAATCCTGACGCGGCCCACCATCAGGTTCACGTTATTGACCGCGAAAAGCATGAGGCCATTCGGGGCCATCTGGTAAAGCGACCAGAACATGAGTGAACCGACGGTGAGAATCAGATACGCCGTCATGTTCCGCCGCTCGCGCCGGTTCCGGTGCGTGACGGTGAGATAAATCAGCGTGACGGCGACGAGGGCGCAGATTCCCTTGATGATGGTCTCGGTGCCGCCGGGCCGCTGAAGCATGAACCAGACGACCGGCACGAGCCCGAATAGAATGGCGATGCCGGCGAGCTGACGGACCCGGAACTGTTTTTGCGTCGCATCGAGCAGAGGCGTGTTGCGATCAGCGAGCGTCTTCCAGTTCGACGCGGCGACGACGATGGCGACGAAGTTGCCGAGGGTGGCGAAGATGAAGAGGCTCGAGTAGCTCTGCGTCGCCTGGAAGTAACCTGCCGCGCTGAAACCGACGAAGAACCCGACGTTCATACCGGCGTAATTCCAGAGAAAGGCACTCTCGCGCCGCGGATCTTCCGGAGTGAAACGCTGCGTCAGCATCATGTTGATGCAGGTAACGTTCAGCCCGCTGCCGGTGAGGAAAAGGGCGAGGCCGACATAGAACAACGCGAGCGTGCCGGTGGCGATGCAGGCGCAGCCGATTACCTGTAACAGCATGCCGCCGACGAAAAGGTTGCGATTGGAAAGAAACCGGCCGCCGAGGTAGCCGCCGAAAAGGTGCAGGCCGTAGTTAAACGCGCCGAATACACCCATGAGCGCTGTCGCTTCCTTCGTGCCGAGATGCAGGTGCTTCGTCGCGTAAAGTACCAGCGTTGAGTACAGAACCGCGAAGCCGAGCGTGGCGAATATCTGAATGAAGAACAGCGCCCCCGTTCCCGGCACGGCGGAGAAACGGCGCGTCTTCATTCGCCCCTTCATGTCGCCCTACGCCATTGAACATGTCAAGACTCCGCTCGGGCTGCTCGTACTCGTAAGGTAACCGCTGGCCTGAGTACGGCGATGAATGTTGTATGATAATGCGCGAGTGCGTTACACTGGAAGCTGGGCGGGTGATGATTCCGTTGCAGGTGAGTAACAACATGAGATTATCGCGACGGAATTTTCTGAAATCGGCGGCAGCGGGGGTGACCTGTGCTGCTGTTCCTCTAGGAGCAAAGGCGGCGGAGATCGGAGCGCGAGAAGTTACGCCCGAGGAAATCATCGAGCTTTTCGACGATTTGCCCGGGCAAAAGGCGGTCACGATTTACGCGCCGGGAAAAGACCGGAAGCGCGATTTCGTTATTCAACTCAACTCAGAGAAACGCTTGTTCGTGGCGAGCGCGATCAAGACCTTTGTACTTTGCGAAGCGCTGCGGCAGGCCGATTCACCTGACGTCGCCGAGAAGCTTGAGGCGAAGGAGCTCGCCCTGAACTCAAGCGTGTGGTCGTTCGGCAGTCCCATTTTTAATCCACCGGACCTGACCGGCCTCGTCTCGGAGCGTACCACGCTGGAGGCGATGATCCTGCGCAGCGATAACACTGCCACCGACATGGCACTCAAACTCGTCGGCCCGGAAAACGTGCGCAGATTTCTCGCTGAAGCAGGACTCGATGAGACACTCATCCCCGACAGCACTCGCGCGCTCACCGCTTATCTCCTCGGCGCGCCTAACTACAAGACGATTACCTGGGAAGAACTACTTGAGATAGCTAACCGGCCATTTGTTCACTCATTTCTCAACAATGTGCAGACGCTTGCATCATCGACGGATGATCTGGTTTCGTACTATTCGCGCGCTTTGCAGGGCGAGTTCTTCCATTACAAGGAGACGCTGAATGAATTCCGACGCATCCTCACCTTGTGCGATTTCATCTATCTAATTCCGCTGCCACTTGGTGTGAGCGCCTATGCGAAGAGTGGAAACGCCGATGCCCCTGGTTTTCATGCGAGAGCGATCGCAGGCGCGATCTACTTCGCGCGGCAATGGGTCTATTTCGCCTTTGTCCTTAACTGGGATGCTGCGGCGCAAACCGATCCAGAGACAGTTCAACGTTTTTTTGCAGCCATCCATTGTTCGCTGGAACGAATCAAGAGTTCGTTTTGTCCATAGCAGCGACTTGTCCAAGTACGGCAGCAACTCCACGCTGCTCCGGGTGCCAAGGCCAAGTATCTAAGGTGCGCAAGTATCATCATCTCGGAATACCGACGACGGAGAAGAGACCCGGCGAAGTGCATCTGAAGCTTGAAAGTTTACGTCAGTGGTTATGAAAGTCCGTATCACATCGAATGGATGAGGTACGAGCCGGATGCATCTTACCCGGAAATTGTGAAGAACGTTCCCCATGTTGCCTTTGAAGTTGATAACCTTGAGGAAGAACTCAAAGGCAAAAAGGTAATCATCGCCCCAAACAGCCCGAGTACAGGCGTCACCGTCGCATTCATCGAGGACAACGGCGCACCAATCGAGTTATTACAAGTGCAGCGAAGTTTATGTCGTTAGAAGCTTCGCAGAGATTAAGTACACCCTGATGGTTTGACTTAGGCACATGTTACCCGACCATTAGCGCCCCCGCGCCATTGCAGTACTAAGGCGCGCGCGAACGCAAGGTTCCCCGGTTTTGGCAAATGTTAAACCCGAGGATGAGAAGCAAAGGTAGTCCGAGCCACAAGGTAGAGAAGAACTCGGGTACTCTGGAAGAAAGTACCGATACGTCGTCGAGGTGAAAAGTACCGAAGTCATCGCGAAAACCGAACTTGAGGTTAGTGTTCGAGCCGGTGGCGAGTAAGTCAGTGAAAGTAAACTTGGTGTAGGAACTCGGCGGAGCAGAAGTATCCAGAAGAAGAATTCCATTCCAATAAACTTCAAAGTCAACCGGATTACCTGAAGAGGAACTGGCCCGGACGGCTTCGGTTTGGTTCCCGTCCATCCAGAAAGTGAGCGTGTAGCTCGAGCCGCGCTCGGTGGCGAGGTTCTGCTGTAGATAGCCTTTCGAGCCAACAGGGCCGGCGAATGCGCCGTAGCTGCCAGTGTGGGCAGAATCCTGGTCAACTCCAAATGCCCCTCTGTTCACGGCCGCGGAGGTCGCGCCGGTGCCGGTATTACCGGTTAAGTACCATGGCGGGAAACCGCCAGTTTCGAAACCGCCATTTTTGACGATGTTGCTTATGGGCATGGCTGATGCGCAAACGGCAAAGCCAAGGAAGCTGAGAGCTGACAAGGTGAATGGCGTCTTCATATCTGGCGGCGTAGAGCGCGTTTATGGAGCGGATACGTGCGCGATGTCAATGCTAAAATGCCCAACCGCGAGCTCGGATGCTGCCGCATCTCACCGTTTCAAGAGGCAGCTTACAAGCCTTAGTTCCGGGCGAGTGAGCTGAGTACCTTCTCGAACTCCCGGTCTTGCCGGAGTGAATCCCATTGCGGCTGGAGCTTGAGAAATCCGTAACTCAAGTACGTAGGCGAACGCTCGACGGTGATGATTTGTTCAACGGCGAGCCGGGTCTCGCCAGCCCAGGCGTAGGTTTGCGCGAGATTGACGGCGAAGTTAGCGCCATCGACGGCATCTTTAGAGATTGGCATGAGCTCGCAGGCACGGCGGCCTTCGCGCAGAGCATCATCCTTTCGCCCCAGTCCGGCATCAATCATTCCGAGCAGGCTCAGAGCAGCAGGAAAATCAGGCTGTTTTTGCAAAACGGCGAGCAGCTCGTCGCGAGCGGAGTTGAAAGCTGATTGCGCTTTTGCCGCGTCGCCCTCCCAGCGTGCGACAACGCCTTCCCAGTACGCTCGCGGGAAATTAACTCCGTTATTCACGACGCCTTCGCGCGGGTAATTCGCGAGCACGCGAGCGGCTGCCTCGGGCGTGCGTTCGCAGAGGGAATAAAACGGATCATCGACGTCAGCCGCGGTCTTCGGATCTTCGGCGATCAATGACGTGAGCGTGGCCTGGTACGGCTTGATATCAGCGTGCCAATCGACCGCGATCGATGCTCGCAGAATACGCGTCTGCGGATCACCAGGAACGACATCGAGAGCGCGATCGTAAGTACGGGCTTCTTCGGCATAGCGATGTTGCCAGTGATAGAACAACGCCATCTGCTGAAGAGTGAAAAAGTTGCGCGGATCGAGCTCAAGAGCGCGCTCGAGGTTTTCCGTGGCCTGTTCCCAACGGCCCTGCCGGCGATCGATGTAGGCGGTGTACTCAAACACTTCCGCGCTGTTAGGCAAAGTCCGGCGCGCCTTGGCCAGCTCGCTGCGCGCGCGGTCGTAGTCGCGGAAGCCGTGATAATAGTAATCGGCCAAAGCGAGGTGAGCTTCGCCGGAGTCGGGCTGGAGATGGAGCGCGGTTTGCACGGCGGAGTTTGCCATTTCAAGGCGCGCTGGAGTTCGATCGAACCCATCCCAGTACATATTCCCATGTACTCTGGAGAGCAGACACCAGGCAGGCAGGAACCGGGCATCGCGCGACACGGCTTCATCAAGCAAACGAGACGCTTGGATGAGATTCGCCTTCGCCTGAATCTGATTTGTCGTCGCAGCAAAAAGGGATTGGGCGCGAAGGTAAAGATCATAAGCGGTCAGATCGGTCGTCGCCGGTTTGTCGATGGCCGCCTTCTCCCGCGCGGAGAGTCTGGCCCGGAGTTGATCGGCGATGGTGCGGGCAATTTCGCTTTGAATGGCGAAGACATCGTCGAGCGGGCGATCGTAATTTTCCGCCCAGGTATGCGCATCAGTGCGGGCATTAATCAGCTGCGCATTCACGCGCACCTTTCCACCCGCGCGCTGCACGCTCCCCTCGAGAAGGTAGGCCACGCCGAGCTGTTGGCCGATCTCGCGGAGGTTGCGCTCCACCCCGGTTTTGTACTGCATCACACTGGTGCGGCTAATCACTTTCAGGTCAGCGATTTTCGCCAGGTCAGTCAGAATCTCATCCTGCACGCCATCGGCGAAATAAGCGTTCTCCTTATCGCTGCTGAGATTTTCAAATGGCAGGACGGCGATACTTTTCTCCGGGATAGCTCCGGCGGGACGCGCTCGCGTTCGAGAAAATATGAGTACAGCCGCGCCGGCCAGAACGAGCAAGCCCGCGCTCGCCGCCAAAGCGACCCAGCGCCTTTTGGCGCGCCGTTGGCGAACGGCGGCGAACTTGGCTGGAAGCCGCGGATTACCGATGTTTTCTCCATAAAGGTTGACCACGCAGACGCGCACGCCGTGTTTCACTTCGCACTCTCCGAGGTCGTGCAGACAAGGCCGCCAATCCTCGAACTCGGCCACGTCTTCCGCGATGTGTCGGGAGAGCAGAATGTGACCGCCGTCACCGCAATCCATCACGCGCTGGGCGATGTTGATTCCAGCACCGGCGACGTTGGTGCGGCCAGCGACGTCCACCACGGTACTTACCGGGCCGCTGTGCACGCCCATCCGCAGCGGGATTCGTGGGCCGCTTTTTAACTCGCGGTCAATCTCCATTGCGCATCGTACCGGGGCTTCCGGGCTGGTGTAGAAGACGAGAGCCATGCCATCCCCCGTGGGAATACTCACCAGCTTTTCGGCGGCTTCAGCTTCCCGCACGGGTTCGGAGCGCCGCACGATGCCGGTTAATCGGTCGATGGCCGCGTGCTGGTCTTTGATCGAGAGCTTCGAGTAACCAATGATGTCGATGAACAGGACATGCGCGATCTGAAGCGCGATCGCCTTTTTCGGTTCATCTGGCATCGGCAGTGTTCCCCATCGTAGCAGAGCGGCAACGAGCGTCGATGCGCAACTTCGCCGTGGTACTCAGGCAAAAAACGGTGTTGCGCGAGGCGCGGCAAACCCGGAGTTTATTTGTTCATGCGCTTCTCACGTCTCGCCCCGCTGGCTGGCTTCATCGCGATTGCCTTTACCTCCTCAGCTACTGCTCAGGACCTGCCAAACACCACACGATTACTGCGATTCCCAACGACAAACGACCGGCAGATTGTCTTTTGCTACGCTGGAGAACTTTACACCGTCGATATGCACGGCGGCGTGGCTCGCCGACTGACCAGCGGGCAGGGCTATACTTCCTTCCCACGGTTCTCACCCGATGGCGCGCAGCTGGCATTTACTTCGCAATATGACGGAAACACGGAGGTTTACGTCATGCCGGCTGAAGGTGGCGCGCCCAAGCGGCTAACTACTTCAGCGACGCTCGGCCGCGACGACATCTCGGACCGAATGGGACCGAACAATATCGTGATGACCTGGCAAAATACCAAGCCGCTGGTCGTATTTCGCTCGCGCATGAGATCGTTCAACGATTTCATCGGGCAGCTATTCACTGTCGGGATGGACGCCGAGTTACCTCAGCAGTTGCCCGTGCCGCGCGGAGGATTCGTTAGCTTCTCACCGGATGATTCCAAGATGGCTTACAACCGCGTCTTTCGTGAGTTTCGGACTTGGAAGCATTACCGCGGCGGCATGGCGGATGACATCTGGATTTATGATTTCAAAACAGGCGCAATTGAAAACCTGACTAACAACCCGGCGCAGGACATCTGCCCAATGTGGGGGCCTGATAACCACATCTACTTCATCTCCGATCGTGACAACCGGATGAACCTGTACTCAATCGACCTCGGCAGCAGGGAACTTAAGCAGCTCACTCACTTCAAGGATTTCGACATCAAGTTTCCGTCCATCGGGAAAACGTCGATCGTTTTCGAGCAAGCTGGATACATCTGGCGCTACGATCTGGCTAACGGCCAGGCAGCACCGGTGCCTATCCAGGTGGACGAGGACTTCGCTTCCGGCCGTTTCGCTTTCGTTGATGCGTCCAAGCACACCGAGTCGGTGAATCTGGCGCCTGACGGCGAACGCGCCATCGTCGTAGCGCAGGGAGACCTGTACTCAGTCCCGCGGAAGGAAGGCACGGCACGTAATCTGACGAAAACTTCCAATGCGCATGAACGCGACGCCGTCTGGTCGCCGGATGGCAAATGGATTGCCTATAACTCGGATGCCACCGGCGAGAACGAGCTCTATATCCGCTCCCAGGATGGCAAGAGCCAACCCGTCCAGGTTACCAGCGGGGCAGATACTTACTACTACCAGGTTATCTGGTCACCCGATAGCAAGAAGCTACTTTGGGCGGACCGCCTCCAGCGTTTGCGTTACGTTGATGTAAACAGCAAAGCGGTGACACAGGTGGACCAGGATAAGTGGGGCGAAATCGAATCGTATGACTGGTCCCCGGACAGTCAGTGGATCGCATGGTCGCGTCCGGAGGAGAATGGAATGCCGAAGGTGTATCTTTTCTCTACCGCGAGCAAGAAGCAGACACCAGTCACTGATGAATGGTATGCTTCGGGTAACGTTGCTTTCAGCGACGATGGCAAGTACCTCCTCCTCGCTTCGGCACGAGATTTCAAGCCTACCTTCGGCGACGACGAGTTTGAGAACGTCTATGTCGATATGGAGCGCGTTTACCTCGTCACCCTCGCGAAAGATACCGAGCCTCCACTTGGCGCACGCAGCGACGAAGTAGGCAAAGCCGAGGAGAAACGCGCAAAGGAGAAGCAAAAGGAATCCGACGAGAAGAAGGAGACGAAACCCGACGAAAAGAAGTCGCCGGCTCCATCGGCCGAACCAAAGAAGCCGGTGACGGTAAAGGTAGATCTCGACGGGATTCACGACCGCATCTCCGGTTTGGAAATCCAGCCCGGTAACTACAGCGACATCCGCATGATCGATGATCGCATCTTTTACTTGCGGCGCACCGTCGCGGACAGCGAAGGAGAAAACGAAGAAGAGGGGGACGATCGCGATCGCAAGGCGCACCTCTGTTTCTACAGCCTGACTGACCGTAAGGAAACGGTGCTGGGCGATGTCAACGGCTACCAGATCAGCGCTGATGGAAAGCGCATGCTGGTGAAGATTAAAAAGGATTACGCAATTATCGACCTGCCCAAAGACAAGCTCGAGACGAAAGATCATGAGCTAAAGCATGCCGGGCTCGATATGCAGCTCGACCGGCATGCGGAGTGGAAGCAAATCTACCTCGAAGCGTGGCGGCAAATGCGCGACTTCTTCTACGCTCCAAACATGAATGGGGTGGACTGGAAAGCCATGCGGGACAAGTACGCAGCTTTAGTCCCATTCGTGAATAACCGAAACGATCTGACCTATCTTCTCGGTGAGCTAATTGGCGAGCTGAACAACGGTCATACCTATGTCGGTGGCGGTGAGCGGCCGGAAACATCGCGCATCAAGCTCGGATTGCTCGGGGCGGAGTTTTCGCGGGATGCAGCCAGCAAGGCTTATCGCATCGACCGCATTTTACCCGGCGAGAACTGGGATAAGCACACACGCTCACCACTGACCGCGGAAGGCGTAAACGTGAAACCGGGTGACTACATCCTCGCCATCAACAACACCCCTGTCTCGAGTTTGCCCAACCTTTACGATGCATTGATCGGCACGGCAGACAAACAGGTAATTCTGCGAGTTAACTCAAAGCCGACCGATGAAGGCGCCCGTGATGTGACGGTGGTGCCAGTAGCTGATGAGTCGCCGCTCTATTATCTGGCATGGGTGCAGAAAAACATTGCGCACGTTGCCAGTAAGACAAACGGCGAAGTAGGTTACCTGCATATTCCAGACATGGGCCGGCCCGGCTTGGATGAGTTTACAAAGCTTTACTTCCCGCAGATTCACAAGAAGGCACTGATCGTTGACGTGCGGGGTAATGGCGGCGGATTTGTTTCGCCGCTGGTCATCGAAAGATTGCGGCGCGCCTTGGTCATGGTGGAGATCGCCCGCAACGGCATGCCGCAAACGAATCCACCTCAGACCTTCGTCGGGCCGATGGTTGCACTTTGCGATGAGTACTCCGCCTCGGACGGCGATATCTTCCCCTACCGATTCAAGACACTCGGCCTGGGCAAATTAATCGGTAAACGAACCTGGGGCGGCGTCATCGGCATTCGCAATCCACTTCCTCTGATGGATGGAGGTCAGTTCTTTAAGCCGGAGTTCGCGCCGTACTCGAAAGAAGGTAAAGGCTGGGTCATCGAAGGTCACGGCGTCGATCCAGACATCGTGGTGGACAATGACCCCACCAAGGAGTTTCACGGCGAAGACCAGCAGCTCGACCGCGCTATTCAGGAAGTGCAGGACGAACTTAAGACGAAGCGCTACGATTTACCGCCGGTGCCGCCGTATCCTGATCGCAATCCAGAAAAGAAGAGTTGAGTGGCGTTTGAACTAGAGTCGAACTACAGACCGCGCGGTGATCAGAGCCAGGCGATCGCCAAGCTGACAAAGTCGATCCAGGCCGGCAACAAGCACCAGACGTTGCTTGGGGTTACCGGGTCTGGCAAAACGTTCACGGTGGCGAACGTGGTGCGTGAGATCGATCGTCCCACTCTTGTTATTTCGCATAACAAGACACTGGCCGCCCAGCTGTACTCGGAGTTCAAACAGTTCTTTCCCCGAAATGCCGTCGAATACTTCGTTAGCTACTTCGATTACTATCAGCCGGAGGCTTATATTCCGCGTTCGGACACCTAC